>CAZPBV010000346.1:0-3477 GCA_964584675.1 uncultured Bdellovibrionales bacterium | reverse complement strand
GCGAATCTCATGTCGCTACGCGGAGTTACGCTATGCTCCACTCCGCGCGCACGCCATCCGGGCGTGCGCGGGAACTGCTTCAAATGGTTTTGACGCAGTTCCCTAAAGCGATTTTAGAACAATGCTGGCGTTCGTTCCGCCAAAACCAAATGAGTTTGAAACAGCGTAACGCACCGCCATTCTCCGTGCTTCATGCGGTACATAATCCAAGTCACAGTCTTCATCTTTATTCTCGTAGTTAATGGTGGGGGGGACAATACCATCACGAATTGCCAGCGCACAGAACATTGCCTCAATGGCTCCCGCTGCTCCCAACAAATGCCCCGTCATCGACTTTGTTGAGCTTACTGCCAAGCCGCCCTTGGCCCATGGACCAAACACCTGCTTAATGGCCGAAGACTCGGTCGCATCATTGGCAGGAGTTGAAGTACCGTGCGCATTTACATACTGTACCTGTTCGGGCGAAATACCGGCCTCCTGCAACGCCCCGCGCATACATTGAGCGGCGCCTAGTCCGTCGGGGCTTGGCGCCGTTAAATGGTAGGCGTCGCAAGACACGCCATAGCCAGCCACTTCGCAAAGAATCGGAGCGCCACGCGCTTCGGCGCTTTCAAGAGCTTCAAGCACGAGCACCGCGGCCCCCTCGCCCAATACAAAACCGTCACGTTCCTTATCAAAGGGGCGTGAGGCCCGCTGCGGCTCCTCGTTACGAGTTGATAGCGCCTTCATGGCGCAAAAGCCGCCGATGCCGATTGGTGTCACCGCACTTTCCGCTCCGCCTGTCAGAATCAAATCTGCATAGCCATGCGAAATCATGCGGAAGCTCTCGCCAATAGCATGCGTTGACGATGTGCATGCGCTGGTAACGGCATAGTTGATATTTTTTAATCCGTACCGCATGGCGACATTACCCGGGCCGAGATTGCTAATCATGGCCGGAACGAGGAATGGGGAAATCTTTCTTATTCCCCCCTCAAGAAAAGCCTGGTGATACCGCTCAAGAGTTGAAATCCCGCCTATACCAACCCCCAAAATACACCCCATGCGCTCGGGGGAATAAAAGGTGCTTCCACCGTCGCTCAATCGGGCATGTTTCCACGCTTCATCCGAAGCCGCGATTGAATACTGCGAAAAGAGATCGTGCTTCTTAATTTCCTTCTGCTCCAAATAGCGGGCAGGATCAAAGTTTTTTACTTCCGCTGCAATGCGAGTTGGGAACGTGCCGGCATCGAAGCGGGTAATAGGCCCAACCCCCGAACGACCCGAACATGCTTCTTGCCACGCATCAGACACTTGTAGGCCAAGTGGACAAATCACCCCTAGGCCCGTCACTACGACACGTCTTTTCGTCATGATGGTATCTCCTTTAAATCATATTCGGCTTCACACGCATCGCCAAGAACAGCAAAGTTGAGAGGACGATTGAGTACCCGGGACAAATGCACCACTCGCTCGATGTAACGCTCAAGAGCCGCAATGTCGCGTTGAAGACGTTTTTCAAGAAATTCAATATGAGAATTCCGAAGCTCCAACCCTCTCTGCCGACAAAGCGCTCCGATGAGATGCGCCATATCTTCCGAGGCCGGACTTTCAAGAACTAGTCCCGCCCCCGCAAGCAATCGACTAGTCACATGCTCATCACAACCAAAATTACTCACTCCTACCCCGCTAAAAAACACGACAGGCACTCCACGGGCTCGCAAAGTTTCTATGGCATGCACAAAGGAACCAGAATTGCCAGGAAGTAACATTTGCAGGTAGCTATCGGCGCCATCAATAAGACAGACCTCCCCTTGCCTCACCACCGGCACAACCCGAAAAAAATCGTCCATACCTTCAACCAAGCGCGGAAAAACTCCGCGAGCCAATACGTCTTCCGCCAGTTGGATGGAGAGATGCGTTTTCCCGGATCGCGCTTTTCCCTGCACGAAACAAAGCCGAAAACTATTGCTGGACAGGTGATTGACGCACTCGGCCCGAACATCTTTGACTCCTGAATGATTCACAAAGTTGCCCGAACTATAAGGAAGCTGCGTGGTTAAACTGAGAGGTATCTGCGACATCGCTACCGTCCTCTTGCTATGCTCAATCCCCACACCACCATACGGCGCATCGGCTACCACCCGGCAAAAAGATAGTCTTCCGGGTCAGCCAGCCGCGTCCGCACAGCACCGCCTATAGTGCGTAACTTCGTCTCCAAACTGTCATACCCCCGCCGCAAATGATGAACCTCTGAAAGTTGCGTTACTCCTTCAGCACTCAAAGCCGCAATGACCAATGCAGCAGCAGCCCGAATGTCATGGCCTTCCACCGGGGCCGCAGTAAGACGCGGCACCCCGTCAATGTGGGCGCTGCGATCATTTACCGTGATGCGGGCGCCCATGCGGCAAAGTTCGGATACGTGGCCGAAACGCCCTTCAAAGACAGTCTCTTCGATACGGCTCATACCCGGAACTCCCGCAAGAAGTGCCATGAGAGGCGCCTGTAGATCCGTCGCCAGGTCAGGAAATGGTCCGGTGATAACTTCAATAGGCTTTAGCTCCCCGTCTGCGCGAACACGGACGTAGTCACTGCCACACGTGACATCCACCCCGACAGCTCGCAGGACATCTAAAAAACAACCAAAGAAGGACGGGTCGATTCCACGCGCACACACGTCTCCGCGGGTGGCAATAGCGGCGCAAAGGAAGGTCCCCGCCTCCACCCGGTCCCCAATAAGTCGCACGCGCGCACCGCCCAGCTCTCTTGTACCCCGAATGACGAGGGAGGAGCCCCCGGCGCCTTCGATGTCGCCGCCCATCATGTTCAAGAGATGCGCCAATGCTATTACCTCGGGTTCTCTGGCCGCGCCCTCAATAGTCGTAGTGCCCGGTGTGAGAGCCGCAGCCATCATGAGCTGATGGGTGGCTCCGACCGATGGAAAGCGCAGCTCAATCCTTGCCGGCTTGAGTCCGCCCGGTGCAGAGGCAAAAACAAGTCCATGCTTGACCCTTAAATCTGCTCCCATCAGAGCGAGACCAGCCAAGTGCATGTCGACCGGACGCGCTCCAATAATGTCTCCGCCCGGTAGGGCAACTCGCGCAGCGCCCCCGCGCGCAAGTAGAGGCGCCAGCACCCAAAACGACGCACGTAGCGCCTTAACCAAACTGTAGCTGGCCTCACTTGCGCTGAGTGCAGCAACTTTTACCGCCGCCTTGCCGGAGTGATACTCCACTTCCGCCCCAAAATGCTCAAGTAACTGCAACGTTAGCCCAACGTCTTCAAGATTCGGAACATTTTCAAATTCAATCTTTTCAGGACTGAGAAGGGACGCAATAAGCATCGGCAGAGCGGCATTCTTGGCCCCGCTGATTGGTACCTCTCCACATAACCGGGAGCCGCCATTAATTTCAATAAACTCAATCACTTAAACTAGAACTCATTTTCTAAATGGCCATCCCTGGCAAATCGACCTATCCGGCCAAAAATAGTCGGTTT
>CAZPBV010000345.1:0-3480 GCA_964584675.1 uncultured Bdellovibrionales bacterium | reverse complement strand
TACCTTTTTCGTGCAGACCGACTCGCCCTTCAAAATCAATTTTGAAGTCCATGCGGTTCCTATAGTGCGATGTCTTAGGGGAGGGGAGTATACAATCACAAAGAACATCGAGCGATTGATTTGATATCTCTTGCGAAATAAGGGCGAGTTTTTTTTCCAGTTGTTGCCCGTAGGGAATGTCACTCCAAGTGCAAGACCCGCACACTTCTTTGCCGGGACATAGTGAGGCAGCTTCGTTGCTCATAGTCCCTATATACCGAAGGATGCGAAAAATGTCTCAACTTATCGGCAACTAATTTCCTGGAAAACTTGGTGGGTTGCTCCGGGCGCAACAGTAACCGGCGGTACAATATTTGCACTCTCGACACATACAAATTTTTTAAAATCTTCGGCACCTAAATCGGTGAGTGACTTGGATTTTTCGATCCATGGGTTCCACACCACTGCGTCGTGCAATCCCTTGGCGACCACCTCTATCGTGCGGCCCCGGCCTCGGTCACGAATTTCAATTCGAGACGGCGCCGCCTGATAGATACGATCTATTTCAGCACCTATGGTAATCACGTCTCGATTCTCGGTCGACATAGCCCGTCCATTCAAGTTGTCGAGGTAGCTAAGCCCCGCAAAACCCGGTATCTCTACTGCTTCAATATCGGATACTCGAAAATAGGTATGCAGGGCTTCTTGAAATAGAATTTCAACCGACGCCATATTGGTAACTGCGAAAGCTGTTTTCAGAGACGATCCGAGGGTAACGGTATAAGCCAGCCGCACCGGATGAGGCCACTTCTCGCTCCAGGGTTTTTCAATCGACAACCCCAGGCACAACTCCGCAGCACCGTTATCGAGAGTGCAATTTGATTGCACCTGCCAGTCCATCACTCGCGCAAAACCATGCGAAGGCAATACACCAGGGCCAAATTGGGGAAACACAAGGGGAATACCGCCTCTAATTGCCTTGCCCTCTTTAAACTCAACCCTTGAACTGAGAAACAAGACATCATCATGAGGAGCCAAGCGCCACGAAGTCACCGTCGCCCCGTAGGGGTGCACATCTACCTCGTAGCCTAAATCATTTCGTAGAGTGATTTTCTGGCTAGCGTCCACAGGGCGATTCATTGGGTCTAGTACTGCCGCTCAATCAACTTAAAATCACTCATCGAACTATCCCGTGATTCCCAGTAGGTCGAGAGGTGAGGCTCGCGAAACCGCATGTTCATAACTTCTTTGCCAACAATCCTAAGCACAATGGCAAACGGCACGAACATAGCAAGCCACATCACCGACAAAAGCAAGAAGGTCATGACCTTGCCGAGGCCTTCGGCAAATTTCATCCACGCTCCCCAAACAGGCTTGAGCAGACCCGGAGCCCGATAGCCAAGAACCACCAATACCGCGGCCCCGACCATAAA
Source organism: uncultured Bdellovibrionales bacterium (assembly GCA_964584675.1). Classification (GTDB taxonomy): domain Bacteria; phylum Bdellovibrionota_C; class UBA2361; order UBA2361; family JBGSMV01; genus CAZPBV01. Next base: position 2,068 of record CAZPBV010000345.1, on the reverse strand, counting down.
GGCCAAGACATCGGACATAGGCTTATTCTTGTAGGCAAACATAGCGCTCATACCCACCAAGATAATGCCGAAGATAACAGCAAACTCCTGAACATGAACTCGAATCGGCTTCTGATGTAACAGCCGATCAAGAGGGTGTATCTCTGTATCGTTCAATATTCCTTGCGCCACCTGAAAACCTTCACGTTCGTTTGAAGACTCTTCTTGCCGACCGCCATCAATTGCTTTAGCCACGTTACCTCTGTAAGCCACTTGAACTACCTCAAAAAAGGAAAGTAGATGTTGGTCAAGAGTGTAGCGAAAAGCCTAAAGCTCGTGCAAGGGCGGCAGGGGACATTCTAACCCGTCTGCAAGTGCTCTAATTAATTCAGCCTCTTCCACGCTTACTAGTCCATCTGCCGTGACAGCCGCCACGCACGCTGGGAGAATCGCCTCTTTTTCGGCAAATGAGACATATTGCAGATCCTGGAGGGCCGCGTCAAAAACAGTCAACGATCCCCATTCCTTCTGTAAGGGAGCAGCCCCGGTCAAAAATGCGCCGCCCCGCTCAAACGCTGCTTGAGCCTGCCCAAAGTCGCTATTGCATAGAAGCGCCAAGGACCCCAGAAGTTTGTGCGGGGATTCCGGGTGAGGCTTATGAGGGCGTATCTGTTGATTCGCGCGGCCCTCGATAAAGCGCCAATCAAGGGCCCGGCGCAAGACCTGCTGGAGAGAATACTCAAAAATGCTGCACTTCTGATCTATTTCAACCATGCGCTGAACAAGTTGCCTAAACCGCACATAGTCGTTTGGCGTCAAACCATGCAAAGTTGGTATGGTGAGTTCCAATAGTGGCAAACGGTATTCCAAGCCCAGTTTGGCTACAGAGGGGTTGAGCCTTTCAAACTCGGCCGTAATTTCAGTGTCGGCCGCCTGCGCAATGACAGCGCGCTGCTTATCAAAAATGGCACTGTCCCGGTCAGCAAGCAGCGCCAGGACTACCGCCTTCGCCCCCTGAGGCTGCCTGACCGCCTGGGTAACTGCCATCGGCATACTATCGAGCAAGGTCCGCGCGACCTGCACATGCTTATCTTGCAGTGTTCCCACCTGACTGGTGATACTGGCCGCCAATGAAGATGAGGGGCTTGAGACAATTCGCGTTTGGGTAGAACCAGCTAATCCTGCTACGGCGTTATTTCCTGCATCGGGACCTTCGTCAATTTGAAAGCCCTCACTGACTTCTCCTGAGAAGCCTTTAAAGCTGGGGTCAATTCTTCTAATTCTTTCGTCCAATGGCGGATGAGTGGCGAAGGCGCGTCCCAAAAATCCGCTTACCCCATTAGCAAAAAAGAAATGCCCCACCTCCTGTGCATGCGAGGCCTCAACCTTTGAGCCATAAACAAGAGCGCCAATTTTTTGAAGCGCATGCGAAATGCCGAGTGGATTTCTGGTAAACTGCACGGCTGAAGCATCAGCCAGAAATTCGCGCTGGCGCGAGACTGCGCTTTGAATCATGCGCGCTCCCAGCGCGCCAAGATACCCAAGAACATACAGCGCCATTCCAGCCACAAAGAACGCAGCACGCGAATTATCCTTTTCTCTGTGGGAGCGTCTCACCGCGGGTGATTGAATCCCAATGCGCCACAGCGCATAGCCGACCATCGAAATAACCATGATGCCTGCAAGCACCGATACAAGACGAATGTTGAGCCGCATGTCTCCATTAAGAATGTGGCTGAACTCGTGGGCTATCACCCCTTGAAGCTCATCACGCGAAAGATTTTGAATGCAGCCCTTGGTCACTCCAATAACAGCATCCTTGGGGGAGTACCCGGCGGCAAAAGCGTTAATGCCGCGTTCCTCCGGCAAAACAAAAACCTTGGGCACCGCTATACCGGACGCAATTGCCATTTCCTCAACAACATTCAGCGCTCTTTTTTCATGATAGTCTTGGGTATTGGGAAAAATGGGTTGCCCCCCGAGCATGCGGGCAACCGCCTCTCCCCCTTTGGCGAGCTCCAGCCTTTTCATTAAACTACCAAACAGAACAAGAACAACGGTGATGCCGGTTATCCAAAAGAACGCCTGG
>CAZPBV010000344.1:1972-3480 GCA_964584675.1 uncultured Bdellovibrionales bacterium | reverse complement strand
GGCTGACTCATCGGATCTCAATTCCCGATAACTATCTCGCGCCGATTGGAGACTGCCATTGATAACTTCAAAAAGTTCCTCCTTCGCATGTCCCCAACCCAGGCCTCCCTTGCCAAGGCGCGACTCAAGATCAAGGTACTGTTCCTTGCTCCCGAAGAGAGCGAATAAATCACCAATAAGAGAACCGTCAAATTTCTTGGGCGCCTCAAGCGGGGTCGAATCGGTCTTGATCCCAAGGATCAGTTTTCGCAGCGACTTTTCATCCGCAAACAGAGGAATCTCATTTCCATACGACTTAGACATCTTTCTGCCATCAAGGCCGGGAACTGACATAACATTCTCATCTACTTGCGGCTCGGGTAGTTTAATGATTCCTTCGCCAAAGATAGCGTTGAAAGACCCGGCCATGTCACGAGCCATCTCAACGTGCTGCTTCTGGTCTTTACCCACAGGCACGATATCCGGGTCATACATGAGAATATCCGCTGCCATCAGCACTGGATAAGCAAATACTCCGTGGTTTACTTCTTTGCTTTGCGCTACAGCATCTTTGTAAGCATGTGCCTTTTCAAGAAATCCCATGCCAGTGCAACAACTGAGATACCATGCAAATTCTGCCACCATGGGAACATCTGATTGCCGGTAGAGAGCGTGATTTTTGTAATCAAAGCCAAGCGCTAGCCATGTGGCGACCAAATCATAAGTAAACTCCTTCATTTTGGCAGCATCTTTATTGGTCGTTAAAGCGTGCATATCTGCCAAAAAGTACATGCAATGATACGTTTTTTGGCGTGCGAGCGCCGGGCGAATCATGCCAAGATAATTTCCAAGGTGAACATTCCCCGAGGGCCTAATGCCGGTAAGCGAGCGCTTCATGGTTATTGCTGAAAAGTTCGAATTATTTCAAAAGAACTGTTGCGTTGGGCGGGGGCAAAACCGGCGCCCTTAATATATCCGCGCAATTCTTCTGGGCTCATACACCACTTTTGTTTCGTTGGGGCCCCGGCTTGGGAGACCACATTTTCCTCCATCATGGTGCTGCCAATGTCGTCACAACCGAAATGCAGGCCCATCTGAGCAACTTCTGGACCCATCGTAGGCCAGCTGGACTGGTGGTGCTGAATGTTGTCCAGAAAGATTCTAGCCAGTGCAATGTTGCGAATGTATTCGATAGCACTAACCCCATATGAGTCGCGTTGACGACTACGGCCCATGGAAGTGTTCTCGTTGAACTGTAGATCCCAGGAAATAAAGCAGTTAAAACCTCGCAAACCGCGGGCCAGGCTCCTGTCTTGGGCATCCCGCAACTTTTGCAAGTGATTGAGGCGTTGCTCTACCGTCTCTCCAAATCCTATCACCATGCTGGCAGTGGTGGTGAGCCCCAATTCATGGGCAATTTCCATGACTTCAACCCAGACATCCGAGCGAATTTTTTTTGGACTTACCCTGGCACGAACTTCATCGTCAAGTATCTCTGCGCCTCCCCCCGGGAGTCCTTTTAAGCCAGC
>CAZPBV010000344.1:0-1962 GCA_964584675.1 uncultured Bdellovibrionales bacterium | reverse complement strand
AAGTCAAGTAAGACTTCTCGAAAACTCTTGCCCGACACTTTCGCCATTTGTTGAACCTCGGACGGCGAAAAGGCGTTAATCTCAATTGCAAAGGTGGACTGTATCCAAGATACGAGGTCTAAGTAGTACTCGTAAGGAAGCTCGTCGTTATGCCCACCTTGCAGAAGTATACGGGTAGCCCCCAAAGCAAGCGCGTCCTCAATTTTTTGGGCGAGGACTTGCTTCGAATTGACATATGCGTCCGGATGCCTCGGGTCATGGCGGTAGAAAGCGCAAAATGAGCAGTCGGTATTACAGACGTTGGTATAGTTAATGTTGCGATCAACCAAGTAGGTTACTGTATTTCCCGGATTTTTTCGCAACCTTTGCGAGTGACCCAAGCACCCAAGGTCGTGCAAAGAGGCGTGATCCCACAGTGTATTAGCCTGCTCGCGACTAATGCGCTCGCCTTCCTTTACCTTTAAACAGATCTCATCAAGCAAAGAGACGACGGCAGCGTCTGTTCTGAGTTCGGCTTCTTTGGGTTGGCCAAAAGTGCTCAGATGAACGCCTTCAACGGGAGACCTTAATGGTGAGGAAGCAGAGTCAGTTAACATATCATCACGACATATAACCACATGGCGGGCCGAATATAGCTGTTCTCGGCACTTTTGTCACTGAGGGCTACTTTGAGCTAAGATAGCTGCACTATGAAATCAATTACTATTTATCATTCTCCTGATGCTGACGATGCCTTTATGTTTTACGGGCTTGCATGCGGCGCCATTAGAGACGAGAAGTTTGAATTTAGGCATGAGCTTAAAGATATAGAAAGCCTCAATCATCTGGCTTGCCGACGGGAATTAGAAGTGACTGCCGTTTCTGTTCATGCCTATGCCTATCTGGCGGATGCGTACTCGATTCTTCCATGCGGAGCTTCAATGGGGGGAGAGGATTATGGCCCGTGTGTTGTAACCAAGGGGTCTACGAAAATCCCCAAAGACCCGTGGAAAGTAGCAGTTCCGGGGGAACTGACATCGGCGGTCTTGGCAATGCGGTTATGGGCCAGGGAGTCCGGGGTGGCGGTGATTGAATACCCAATGCACTTTGAAGAAATAATGAGCGCAGTCTCGGAGGGGGCAATTGATGCTGGGCTGATTATCCACGAAGGCCAGATCACCCACCAGCGAGACGGGTTTCGGGAAGTCCTCAATTTGGGGGCTTGGTGGTGGAACAGGCACGGGCTCCCGCTCCCGCTTGGCGTTAACATCGTTAAGCGTGATCTTGGAGCCGAAGCATGCCAGGCAGTGGGAAGGGTGCTTCGGGGAAGTATTGAGTATGCTCTGTCCCATCGCACCGAAGCATTAGAATATGCCTTGAGTTATGGTCGAGGTATTACTGCCCAGGAAGCTGATCGTTTTGTTGCCATGTACGTGAATGATTGGACGCTAGACTTGGGGGCCAACGGCAGACAATCAATAGAGTTGTTCTTAAGCCAGGCCGTGGACCAAGGGTTGTTGAATTCAGAACATTGCCTATCTAAGCTACAATTCGTATCGCTTCAGTAGCAATGCTTCTCCCTCGGTCTGAATCTTCGGAAAGGGAGCGGGCAATAGCGCTTTCTCCATGTTGGCTGATATCAAGCCCCTGCAGCTCTTCGCCCTTTGTTACCCGCATTGGTATGAGAAGATTTGTCACCTTGTAGAGCGCGTACGACCCGCCGAAACTGAATACTGCGACAATGAGGAGTCCAAGGAGATGCGCTAGAAATGTTGACGTCTCGCCATATATGAGCCCTACGTCACGAGCAAATACAGCAGTCAGTATCATACCGACCATTCCTCCGACTCCATGGCAGGGAAAGACGTCGAGAGTGTCGTCAAGCGATGAACGAGAACGCCAGTGAGCTACGAAATTACTGATGATGGCCGCAATAAGACCAATCAAAATACTGGCGCCCACACTCACGAAGCCTGCCGCGGG
>CAZPBV010000343.1:0-3504 GCA_964584675.1 uncultured Bdellovibrionales bacterium | reverse complement strand
AGGACCAAATGGTCGCTCTCTGTTGTTGCAGGCCATTTGTGCTCCCGGCATAGAGCAAGGTTTCCTTGGGGGTAAGCCCAGGCCTCAAAAAAACCTCTTAAGAAATAAGAACTTCTATTCGAAATAGGTTTCGTAGGGACTATTTCGGAAGGAAAATAAGCGGGAGGATAACATGCACATACGACCTTTTATTTTCGCCTTTTTGGCCCTTTTTCTGGCGCATGCTTCTATTGAACGAGCTGCTTTTTGCGATGTGACGCCTCCCCCCAATGTGGCAGACCTGGTCTATCAGCTTATTGCCGCTCATTGTGGCAACGACGGATGCACGCCGCAAGAGATTGCCGAAGCTTTGGAGGAGGCTAGCAACCTTTTCCCTCTCCTTTCCATTGAGAGATTGGTGATAGACTTTATAAATAATAAGGCTCTCTGTATAGCTTGTCCCAGTAAGATCGAAGCGCTCAGTAAGATCATCGAGCTCGCGGCACAAAAATTTTGCGGCGGACAGAATGGAGTATCGGTTGACGGCAATCTTAGCCCTCAAGAAGTTGCCTGCCTTGTGGAACACTCTGATGATATTCATGGGAGTGACGAAATCTTGGTCTTGTTTGACCAAATTGCCCCGCTTCTTAGCCCCGAGGAGTTGCAGGCAATTAAGGACGTTTTCTTCTGGAGTATTACTAGTATCCTTGCTCAGTGCGGATATGTGTTTCCATTGCCGCCCACTGAGGAACAAAAGGAGTGTATTTCTGATAAAATCATGGAAATGGTCGACAAGGTTTCGGATAGCGTCCGGGTTATTCTTGAAAGCATTCTTCAAAAATGGCTTTCCCATACGCCATCGCCTTCAGTCTCGCCCTCACCAGAGACTACTCCGCCACCGCCGACCCCTGCGCCGGTAACGCCAATACCGACGCATGTACCGATGGTGACTCCACGTCCGGGAGGTCCCATTGGCTTGCCTCCAAGACCGATTACTTGATTGAGATAACCTAGTTCAAGAGTGGGCTTCGGCCCATTCTTGAATTGCTCTTTCTCCTGATTTCTGCCGTCTTTCTTGAAAGTTTGCTCTGTCAGGGCGCATTCGTGATGGCAATATCATCAAGAGCTATTTCAATTCCGGGAGGACTGCCATCGGGGGGAAATTGAGTCGGCGGCATACCCTGAGGGTCGGAGGATGGCAACGATAAGCGAAGTTTCATCGTGACTATCACTGGGCGCTCTGGAATATTCAAAAGTTGCACCCAGTTCGAAAAGCTGCCAAGAGTGACTCTTAAGGTTACATTCCCGCTGATAACCGGGGTCTTTATGCTAAAGGTGCCCCGGGAATCGGTTCGATCGTGCTCGCTTATCTCCTCTACCATGATAACAGCGCCGATAACCGGCTCGTTATCGCGATAAACAAGGGTGCCTTTAAACACACTGTGAGGAGGGGAGCTTGTGGGGAGTGGGGCGCCAACGACAGGCGGCGTGCTTACGTCCCCGTCATGGGGATCTCCCGAATCAGGTGTTGGCTCAGCGTCAGCAATCGGTTCAACTGAAATCGACAACAGTTCAATGCTGTTCTTGTCAATGTCGGCTTGGAGGAAGACATTTATTACCCTTGATGGTAAAGGAGTTGCTTCAACCTTTACCGAGTTATCCAACCCGTTCCCAACTATTCTCAGAGTAAAGCCGTTTGCAGAGAAATAGGTATCGATCCTGAATGTGCCGTTACTATCAGTAGTTGCTGAATCACCGCTCTGCTCTAGAGACACCGTGGCGCCGGACAACGGTAATTGCGAAGATGTCACAACTCGGCCTGCTACGATAGAGCGTACCCCTCCACTATCTGTGCCTGACGAGCCTCCACCGCATCCCACAAGGAGTAGCAGGGAAACAACGACCAAAAGAACTGCAATTCTCATTCTAGTCATCACTTTTCTCTCTTATTCGACTATAGCTTCCAAGTACCACATGAACTATCTGTCCGCGATACGAGGTATCAGGTGAAATGTCCTGATCCAATCGGGCCAGATAACGACGGGCACGCTCGTGCAGCTCATGCCCTTCTCTTAATAGCCAGGCGCGTAATTCGTCTAAATTCTCAGCGCGAACGCGATCAAACTGAGTGCGTACGTGGAGGTTTTTAAATAATCGTTCCTCGAAAAGATTTTCTTCAACAGCTGAAATAAAGTCTTCTAGATCTTGAGCAAGTATGTTCATTCCGGCTGAAATATCGTTCTTTGGAACATACGACTGCAACCTCAGTCGTATGCGCGTGCCATCGGCGCTTCGCTCAATAGCCTGAACTCGCTCTAACTCTGCAAGAACCGAGGCAGGGCTAATGTCGGTGCTCAGAGATGAAACGAGATTGCTAAACTCTGATTCAGTGAAGCCAAAGGATAGCAATCGTGGTTGCCCTGACTTGGTGATAAAGCGTTCCTTTGTTTGCCACGTCCCTAAAACTTTAGAGAATAGATCCTTGGGTTGAGAGAGACCGGTTAGTCCTCTCTTACAAAATCTGTTTACTTCGCGCCGCTGTAAGCCGGTGAGAGTGCTAAGACGGCTAGCGGTAGTTGATGGGCCTAGCTCGGGCCGGACCTGCCCCTCAAATACGAAGGCAGCCTTTGCGCACTCGATAAAGTCCTGAATTCTCATCCCGTGCGACAGACAAAAACGCACGACAGGCTGTAGTAGTGCCACCACCACCTCCATGAGCCGTGTTTTATCTAGTACAATCGCCAAGTTAAAAATGTGCTTATTACACACACTTAAACACTTCAATTTAATACTTTTATGATACGCTATAATTAAGAGTTTGTATACCATTAGTAGATACATAATAATCGGGTTTAAAACACATATTTAGGAGGTGGTATGAGAATAGTGCTGAAAGTGTTGGCTTTGTTGTTTCTTATGCTCGGGGTTGGGTTTGAGACATGCGTCGCCCAGGATGCTGTCCTGAGTGACACGAAGCTAAGCCTTAATGGTACCCGTGTTGTCGGAAGTTGTAGCCGCTATTTTAGAGGGAGTGTCCAAACAACAGTGGTGCCAAGAAATCTAAGGTGTAGGGTTAGCGTTGATATGGATTTCTCCACTATTATTCCTACATTTTGCGGTAAGATTGCCGTCTCTGTTCATAAATACTCACGTAAGTCTGATAAGTTGCTTGGGTCTTACTTGGCGCCAAGTCTTGGGGGCTTAACTTCTACAGTGAGGGTCCCCCTCTTTGTTAAGGATGGATTAGTTAGATTTGATGGATTAGTTAGATTTGAGAGCGTATTAGGCATTCCCGAAAACCCGGTGATCTGTCCCGAAGTTGAAATCGAGTGACCTTGCCCCCAAATGAGCAAAATTCATGATTGGAAAAATGCGTTATGGCTTGCAAATAAAAACCCCCCGTTCTTTCGAACGGAGGGGAGTTCTTTCATCGCACAATTGGTTTATTAAGGAGGTCTCACAACCAGAGAAGTTTCCTTCGCCTGTTGGTCGGAATATATAATGCGTTGTATTCCTAGTTGTCAC
>CAZPBV010000342.1:0-3530 GCA_964584675.1 uncultured Bdellovibrionales bacterium | reverse complement strand
AAACAGTGCTCGATGATACCGAGGCCTATTGCTCGTACCGCGCTCGCCGTCGGGGCGATTCTTTTGTGATGGAAAGGCCGGATTTGACGGGGGTATCGGTGCAGGTAGCAAGCCGTGAACTTTTTGAGGCAGCGCTCCGTGCCCTGGTGGGAGAGGCCGGAAAACGCCAGGCCGCCGGTGTCTATCGTGCGCTTGTGCAATTTCAAGCAACACTTGATGACAAGAGAATTACATTCCGGATCTTTGGGAACGGAGATCCGGTGGGCCTTTCAACTTCTGAACTGCTTGCGCCACGGCCGGAAGATGATACCCGATTGACGAAGCGTCTCAGCCAACTTCAGAGCATTGCAAATTTTGTGATTGAAAGCGGCGGAGGAATTGAGATTTGGAATCCGCCCGAGGGAAATTCTTTCGGCGTACAGTTCCACCTGAATCGGAAAGAGAAGAGATCTCGAACACGGCCTCTCGCTAATGTGTGGGCCTTATTGGTTGATGATAATCCACATGTCACGGGGTTCTATGGGCGCGTGGCACAGGCCCTGAATTTCAAATATTTTACTGCCGCGTCCGTTTCTGAAGCGCGCCTCTTACTTGAGCGTGAAGGCAGGCCGAACTTAGTGGTAACAGATATTCAGCTTGGCGACGGCAGCGGCCTTGATTTGGTACGTTATCTGCGGGCCAAGTTCGGAGATACCTTGCCGATTATTGTAGTCAGCGGTAACACTCAAGAGGATACCCGAGTCGAGGCTGCGGCCGCGGGTGCTACCAAGTTTTTAGCCAAACCGGTGGGAAGATCCCGACTGTTTGGCGAAATAGAGGGATTGATTCAAGGGTAGTCTCGTGATTCATCAGGGGCTTTCCTTAGTGTCGGGTATTGCTTTATTTGTGACAGTATGAACGCCAAGAATAACAAGAATGCTGCCAAGGCCGAAGATAGCTCGGAATTCCGGGCAATGGTGCGGCGAGATCTGGAGCGTGCAGTAGATGAAGTGATTGAATGCTCGTTGGCACGGTTTCATGATGCGCTTGTTTATCAGTTGCGGGAGCACTTTCAGCGCAGTGGTTCCCCTGCCGGCAATGTCTCTCATACCGGCCATGGATCCGGGGAGGCTGGCTTGCGACAGTCCGGGGAGTGGGTCGGCATTGAGTCATTATCTCGATTGAGGAGTGTCGTTGGGGGTCGATTTCAAAATATTAAGAAAAAGTGGACCGAGGCGGGGTTTCCACTTCGGGAGCATAGAGGTGATAGAATAAAACGATTTGCTATTAATGATTCTGCGTGGATAGAGCTTTCGAGCTGGATTCTTAAGCAAGGGTATGAAGCTCGGCTTGCCCCTGAAAACAGCGATTTTTTGTTCGAGCTAAGGCTAATTTCTAAATAATGTCATCTGGCGACCCCACCAAGAGAGTCGACGTAAGCCTTTTCTTGAGAATTTTTCCTATTCTAAGCTCAGTATTCGTTTGAGGGTTAGGCGCCTCGTGCCGATTACATAGTTGGGAAGAATAGATTTCTGAAAAAAGTTGACTAATTTTCAGCTGTTATGGAATGGGTCGACTTGCTGGAGTCGGCAGACGGAGATCTCGTCTCCATCTGCGGCCCGGGTAGAGTGTCCTCGTCAGGAATGGCAGTACAAAGAATGAAGATGTTAACCCGAGATGTCGCGGGATAACTCCTTAGTTAGAGGTTTGGCATGCTTCTCGGAGAAACAGAAAAAAAGATAGATCGCGAGGAGATGAGAGGCGGAGATCCATCAATTCCAGCCGCAATCACTGATTCTGGTTGTGAACGGGATCTCAATGAGGACCGCTATGCGGTGGTCGAGAGTCCGTCGGGCCTAGCCTGGTTGGTATGTGACGGGATGGGTGGGTCTACCGGTGGCGAATTGGCTGCCCAACTTGCCATCGATGCTATTCGCCGTCACCTTGAAAGCCTTCCTGCGCGTCCCCCGGAAATTGCTTTACGGGACTCGGTCTCTGAAGCCAATAGAACCATTGTATTGCGCAGGCAGAATCAAGCGTTTTCTCAGATGGGGACCACCATTGTGGCGGCCTTGTTTACCGGTCAAGAAGTGGTCATAGGGCATGTCGGTGATTCGCGGGCTTACCTCATTCGAGATGGGGCTATTCAACAACTCACTACTGATCATACGTATGTTCAGGAACTTGTTGAGCGCGGGCAGATAAAACCAGAAGATGCCTTGTCTCACCCTCAAGCGCACATCTTGACCCGTTGTATCGGCTCTGAACCGGTACTCGAGTTCGAATTGCAAAAATACTGGATTTGGGAAGGGAAGTCTGGGCAAGCGACCGATATTCTGCTGCTCTGCACCGACGGGCTGTATAGTCTTATTAGTGAGGGGGAAGTCGCGGCGCTGGCTTCTCAAGAATCTCCTCAAATGGCGTGCGTGAAGCTGGTGGGGCTGGCCAAGGAGCGGGGGGGCTACGACAACATATCTGTCGCCATTATTCCGCTCGCCGGGCAGCTTAGGCAGGAACCGCCACCTGGATACTCGGAAGCGAAGGCGGCTCGGTTGAGACGAGCTCATGCCGGTCCAACCCATGCCGCCACTGAACCTCGCAGTTTTTGGAGAGTATTCTTTGTCGTTACGATGTTGTCGGTGCTTTCGGCATTACTCACTGTTTTACTAGTTACCATTTCAATTAGTCGCTAAGGGGTGCTTGATTTGAAGGAGAAAAGGGACATGGACAATGAGAAGAATGTGGACTTCGAAGATGAAGGTGCACGGGAGCAGGAAAGTGCCCCGGAGTCAGCGCCGCGCGCCCGCAATCGAACGGTGATGCTTACCCCCGAAATTACCGGACAGGTGCGGGCAAGGTTGGCCCAGGATCCCAGTGAAAGGGCGACCCCTCAAGATAATACTCATGGCGGCGGTTTTGTTCCCGTTGCTCCGCGGCGTGGAACAGGGGGAGGAGACCACGCTCACGAAGGGCGTCGTGGGGCCCAGCCTCATGTTGCAGCGCCTGCGCCTCAGTCTCGGGCCGCCGTAGCATCGACGGCGCCCCAGGGGGATACTGTTGTTTGGACAAAGCCTGCGATGTTGGTTGGTTTTTTGGTCTCGTTTGATAATGACGCCAACGGTGAATTCTATGTTCTACGGGCCGGCAGGCTGATGGTGACCTCAGAGGTGCCTTCCGGAGGCAACTACCTCTTCATTGATGACGAAACGGTGTCTCCGATGCATGCCATTGTTCGAATTGGGGAAGGAGGGGATATTCAGGTGCTTGATCAGTTATCTGAATGCGGTAGCGGGGTGCATCGCTTTGAAACCGGCGAGGAGGTAGAACTCTCGGGGGATAAGTGTACTCTTGGTCACGGTGATACCATTCGTTTTGGAAAGAGGAGTTTTCAAGTTTGTCTCATGCCAAAGGGGTAGCCGGTACTTTAGTGCCGGAAGCTTCGATAAGTGGTGGTGCATGGCAGAGTTAATGCAAAGCGACACACATGGCTGACGAACATCTTATAAGCTTGCAACCCGGGACCGTCATCGCCGGGCGTTACGAGGTAGTCA
>CAZPBV010000341.1:0-3532 GCA_964584675.1 uncultured Bdellovibrionales bacterium | reverse complement strand
AACCCGCCTGCCGAAGCAGAAATATATTTAATAGATGGGCTTAGCGTGAGTTGAAATTTGGAGCGGGCGACGGGGTTCGAACCCGCGACATCCAGCTTGGGAAGCTGGCACTCTACCAACTGAGTTACGCCCGCATAAGTGGTTTCACTCCTTTGGCGGGGGCAGCCCGCCAAACTGCGTAACCTTGCGTTCCCGTAAGGGCGCGCCAAACTATACGCCTGCGCGTTCCCGTAAGGGCGCGCCAAACTATAATAGCGCGCAAAACAAGATAGCGGGCGAAGAGATTCGAACTCTCGGCCTCTTCCTTGGCAAGGAAGCGCTCTAGCCAGCTGAGCTACGCCCGCATACCCATCCATCTAGGCAATTCCCAATTGGAAATACCGCCCAATAGACTATGACTTATTAGGTGAACGGGAAGTAATTGTCAATCTATGGTCAGATTTTTCGCGTCCTGCGAATTATTCTTAAGAATTATTTTTATTCTTGCCTGGCAGGAACGTCTCTTTGCCGAAAGCGGTAAGAACAGAAGAGTCAAAAAGCAGGATGATTCAGAGGCTTATGCAAAACGCCTCAAGATCGCGATTCAAACGCCGATAGAAAAGGTAAGCCCCTGGCAAAGGGTTTTATCCCAATGCCAAGTTAGCAAGGATGTTAGAGGTTATACGGGCAATGACGTTGAAAGTAGTACAAGGACTAGTTGGTTCCGCCCCTTACCAGTCGTCCATCAACAATCGCACTTCTCAGAATTCAAACTCCGCTGCCACAGCGCAACAGGCTACAGGCCATCAGGTTGCGATACCGGTCGTCAGCAGCGATGCAGTGGTTACCACGGTGCGAACAGTCACCCGCGCCGCAGCTTCGGCAGAAAAGAAGCTTTCGGTGGATGAGGCCAAAGACATTGCCAGCGACCTAGCCAAGCGCATCAGGGACTCTGAGGGGGAGGGAGAATTTAACCCCCATGCCGGCCTTGAAAGCGTTGAGGGATCTACCTCAGCTCAGGAGCACCTCAAATAGCCGCAAAAAGGGCCGCTTAAGAGGCGTTTCCAAAATACCTTCGAGACTTGAAAAGTACCAAAAATTGGCCTTAGTTGACGTAGTTATCAATTGTGTTACTCTCTCGATCTGTTTTGTACCGGAGGGCATTGTAAATGTCTGACGGTCCCCTGGAAGGACGACGCTATACTGGCCGCAAAAACAGCCAAAATCGATCAGATTTTGATTATCCAAACCGGGCATTTTCATTGGCGGTCAGTATTATCGGACCTAAGAGGGATTAATTTTTGGTACATTGGGTGAGTAGAAGCTCACAGTAGTCATCATGAAAACGTACATGCAGTCTAAGGAAGATGCGATTAAGGGTCGCAGGTGGGTATTAATTGACGCAGCTGGGGTGCCGCTTGGTCGGTTGGCTTCTCAGGTGGCGCATTTACTGAGGGGGAAGCACAAAGTAAGCTTTACCCCTCACTCAGATGGCGGTGATTTTGTAGTCGTTGTCAATGCAGCCAAGGTGAAGCTTACAGGAAGCAAGCTAGTAGATAAGCTTTATCGTCGTTATAGTGGATTCATTGGTGGTCTTAAGGAAACGCGAGCAAGTGACTTGTTGGCAAATAAGCCGGAGGAAGTCATTCGCCATGCGGTGAAGGGCATGATTTCCAAGGGGCCTTTGGGCTACGATGTGTTTTCTAAGTTAAAGGTTTATTCCGGCTCGGAGCATCCCCATAAAGCCCAGAATCCTGAGTCTTATCAGATTGCATTGTGAACATTTAGGTACGTGTAGAAGTTATGAAGAAAGCAGGAATTCATACCATTGGAAGGCGGAAGACATCGGTAGCGCGAGTTTATCTTCGCCCTGGAGCTGGAGTCATTACAGTGAATGGCAAGCCGTACGATCAGTATTTTGGCCGTGAAACATTGCGCATGATTGTGCGTCAGCCTCTGCAGGTAGTCGAGGCTGCCAAAAGTTTTGATTACTTGGTAAATGTGTCTGGAGGAGGAATCTCCGGCCAGGCGGGTGCTATCCGTCATTCAATATCGCGTGCGCTCGTTAAGTCAGATGAAGCGAACAAGAAGCCTCTTCGTGCCGCGGGATTCATGACTCGTGACGATAGAGCCGTAGAGCGCAAGAAGTACGGGCGGCATAAGGCTCGCAAGCGACCGCAATTTTCCAAACGATAGCTTGCTGTTGGCCTTCCGGGGAGCCCTTCGGACATTTTTTATGTCTTTTAGGAGTAGAGGGGAGTATGGCGTAGCCATAGGGAAGCGCTGATTGGCGATGAGACTATATGCTAAGTCGGCGACTCGGACCCTAAGAGCAGCACTGTGCCCACGAACAACATCAGTATGTTTGCTGCGAATGCGGCCAAAAGCGCAGGCAGGATCTCGGCCTTACCCATGGCGATGCTAAAGGAATGTATGGCGTAATAGGAAAATCCAATCACGAGAGCAGCTATGCTGCTAGCCGCCAGGCTGCCCGAACGGGCCGGCTTGAGCGCAAATGGCAAAACCACCAGCACCACAATAAAATTGAGAAACGGAGAAGCAAGCTTTTCGTACAAGTAGGGCAAGTACCCGTTAATCGAAAGGCCGTTCCGCGCCTGCTTTTTCATGAAACTTTTCAGCTCGGCGAAACTGAGAGTGTAGGGGTCGGTCTTAACATCGTAGAAGTCGCTTGGCTGCTCCGAGATCGGCAAGGGCAAGCGGCGATAGGAATGTTCATCGATCTTCCCGTCTGCAGAAATGACAAACTCTTTAATCCCAACCATGCTCCAACCGAGGAGTGGGTCGATCCACTCGGCTGTTTCCGCATTAGTGCGCCGGGCCAAATCAAACTGTTGATTGACCTCAAACTCAGAAATGTCATGGAGTGCATTCGTGCGAGAGTCGAACATTCCCACTGAGAAGAAACGATCCTTGGTGCGCCACCAAAAATCGGTCTGGCTATAGTAGCCCTTCTTGTCTTTTTGCCGAATATCGATGTTATATATCTCTCGTACACGTCGTTGAGCAAACGGGACTGCCGTCTCATTTATCAAAATAGCGCATAGGCTCATAACAAGGCCGGTTACCAAGAGAGGATTAGCCAGCCACCAAATAGTCACCCCCGAAGCCCGCATAGCAGTAATCTCCGAGTTTTTAGACAAGAGCCCGATGGTCAGCAAAGTTGCCACCATCATAGCGACCGGGAGCATGAGAGACACCGTCAGCGGTACCTTGTACAGGAAATACTGAATAGTAATCCAAACTCCTGCGTCCTCAGCCATGATGTTGTCAATTCGATCAAAAAAGTCGAAGACCAAAAACAAAAGCACGAAGACCATCAGACTGAGGCCGACGTTCCTCAGAAAATAAGTAACCAAGTAACGTCGCAATATCTTCATGCTATCCCTCCTTGACCTTGCGATCGAAAACGTGAAAGTACTCGCATGACAAACTGTTCGAGCGCATGGGCGACCGACTGCCATTGCTCTGACGCCGTCTTGTAATTAAGGAGAGCCGCCAAGAAGATAACAGCAACATTTGGTATCCACAGCGC
>CAZPBV010000340.1:0-3536 GCA_964584675.1 uncultured Bdellovibrionales bacterium | reverse complement strand
ATGAAGCAGATAATCTTCCTGGTCGAGATCCCATGAATACGATCGAGCGAAGTCCAAGAGCGCCCCAAAGACCTCTTCAAAATCCCAAGCATCCTTAGTTTCAAGTTGTCGGAGCACCACTTGTGTGCCAGGAGAAATTTGAGCGATATCCGCTGAAACTTGGTCGGCAAGAGATGAAAATTTACTGGCAAACAATAATTCAAATCGGTCTATGGGACAGCTCTCCTGCCAGCAAAGGCTAACGCTGGGTCTCCAAGCCTCCCATCGCCTACTATCGCCAGGACCTTTGTCGAGGGAGGTCCCCAAGAAGCCCAAGGCTACCGTCCGTCTAACCCTCATAAATTTATATTATAATATATGTTACTATATAATAATATATAAAAACTAACGATCGGCACATGCCCAACATACCTGACAAGTTCAGCAATATATAAATATATTCAGCTTATTAACTCAATCAACGCCCTTCCTTCACGAGATGGCACGGTGCATGCAGTGGACTGTGAAGCAGTCCTAGTCGAATACAGGACTAGATTTTTAGAATTACAAACCCATGGCAAACAAAAACCTTTTTCAGTCAACTCGCGGAAAGCAAGCCATCTCCACAGACGGCACCAACAACGAGATCTCGCCGGCGTATGAGTTTAGCCCGGAACATGCTCTCTGCCAGTACACCTTGACGGGTTGCCTCAATTCAACATTTTACGCATCGGCCGAAGAGCAGCTTGAGACTGTCATTGAATTTTCTCGCCATGTTTCAAGCTCCTTTATCGCGCGACTTGCCGTGTATGCGCGCGAGCAAGGTTATATGAAGGACCTTCCGGCGCTGTTTTGCGCACTTCTTTCCGCCCGTGACCCGGTCCTTCTCCGAACAATCTTTCCCCGTGTCATCGATAACGGCAAGATGCTGCGCAACTTTGTTCAGATCATGCGTTCGGGAGTTATTGGACGCAAGTCGTTGGGAACTTTTCCAAAAAAACTTATCTTGGAGTGGCTTCAGACCAGATCCGATGAGGAGCTTTTCCGCGAGTCAGTTGGCAACTCTCCTTCCCTCTCCGATATAGTGAAAATGGTTCACCCCAAACCAAATAGTCCGGAACGGGAAACTCTGTATGGATACCTCTTGGGACGCCAACACAACCTGGATCTTCTGCCGACCATCATAAAAGATTTCGAGGCGTACAAGTCAAAGGAAACCTCTCAGATCCCAGCCATTCCGTTTCAGATGCTTGCATCCCTAGATCTGGGAAAAGAGGGATGGAAGGAAATTGCGCGCACCGCCTCTTGGCAAACGACAAGAATGAACCTCAACACGTTTGCGCGACACAATGTATTCGACGATGAAGAACTAGTAAAACTTATTGCTCAAAGGCTTTCGGACCCAAGCGAAATCAAAAAAGCTCGCGTGTTCCCCTATCAACTTCTGGTGGCATATCAAAGGACCCGCGACTCACTCCCGCCTTGTATTCGTGAAGCTCTGCAGGATGCAATGGAAATCGCGGTTGAAAATATTCCAAAAGTTTCGGGACAAGTGGTGGTTTGTCCCGACGTTTCGGGCTCAATGCGAAGCCCTGCTACTGGCTATCGCCAAGGCGCCACCTCAGATGTTCGCTGCATCGATATCGCCGCTCTTGTCGCTGCCGCAACCATGAGAAACAATCCATCGACGATTGTCCTTCCATTTGAAGAGAGCATAGTGCCGATCACTATCAATCCCCGAGACAGCATTATGACCAACGCCCAAAAATTGGCGGCCATTGGCGGAGGCGGAACCAATTGCAGCGCCCCGCTCGCGCTACTAAACCGCAACCGGACAAAGGCGGACCTTGTTGTCTTGGTATCTGATAATGAGTCTTGGATTGACGCTCGCTACAGACGTCCTGGTGCCACGGCAACAATGCAAGAGTGGCAGGAGTTTCGACACTCAAACCCCAAGGCTCGCTTGGTATGTATTGATATTCAACCATACGCAACAACGCAGGCGCATGATCGAGAAGACATTTTAAATATCGGTGGATTTTCCGATCAAGTCTTTACCGCCATGCAACTGTTCTGTGGCGGGCTCCTGAATTCAGATCACTTGGTGGCTTTAGTCAATAAGGTAAGTCTTGATTGTAATAGAGAGAGCGCGTTATGCTAAATTTATGTTTTTGCCCAACGGTCGCTGTAGAACCTCCTTCGGCCTTTGGATTTCGAAGTCCGATCCTTTTATCGCTTCCTCCCGCAATCTCGGGGTTTGACTACTGGCGAGAAATGCCGGTGGGACTACATTTATGCCGGATATGCCATCTCGAAAGGGCTGCGCACCGGCCTGTCTCGCCACTCTTGTTCTCGCCAGTACTGAGACCCCGAAGGCTACATCGCTGCCACTCCTGTCTCAAAATGTTTTTGTCAATTTTAAGATTTCAATTTTTGGAGAGTAAGTCATGAAAGATGAAGTAAACACATCGCCTTCCATCCGAGCGGAGAACGACGCTATTGGATTTATTCCCCTTCCAGATGAATCTCAGAAGCCAATCACGGTAATAGGAACAGAGCCGATTCGAAATTCCTTTGACCAAGCATGTCTTTGGCAAGCTATGAACTCCCGCCTTGCACCCGGGGTAACCGACCTGGTGCTAAATCCGGATGGTCATGCTGGTTATGGCGCTCCGATTGGTTGTGTGATGGTCTCTCCCACCCACATATATCCGGGCCCGGTAGGTGTTGACATCAAGTGTTCTATGAGCCTTCTCCAGCTCGATGTACCGGCCGGTGAGATAATTGAAAAGCGAGTACGCCGGGAACTGATATCTGCCATTTGCAACAGAATTCCTACCGGTGCAGGTAAAGGCCAACGGTCAGTTCAAAAGGCACGTCGAATTCCCACTTTTGTCGGGAAAAAGGCAATTATCGATGGTGCCTCCAGGGAAGTATGTGAGGCAATTGGAGTGCCGCCTGACTGGAAGTACCGCTGCGAGGATGCTTCGCATTTCGGGCATGACGGCACCAAGGAGTCGCTCGAATCCCGCCTCAACTACCTACTTGGGACCAATCGATTAGAAAAATTCGAGGATCAGGTAGCACAATTAGGTTCGTACGGGGGCGGAAATCATTTCGGAGAGTGTAATATTGTTCAAATTGGAGATTCTGAGCATGCCCAAAAAACAGCTCGTTCTTTTGGACTCTTAAATGGTCATGTCGCCTTCCTTTCCCACTGTGGATCGCGCGGATTCGGATATGGGCTGGCTTCGGGGCAATTTAAGACGCTCAAAGAGAGATTTGCGTCCTGGCATATTTCATTTCCCGGTAACGATCACGAACTCGTATACGCGCCGCTGGGCACCAAGGAAGCAAATGACTATATTGACGATATGTCGCTGGGCGGCAATTTTGCCACCATTAACCATCTCCTCATCAATGCGCTCATACTGGAAGCCTTTCAGGAAGTTATTCCTGGCACCAAGGGGAAACTGATCTATTTCATCAGTCACAATATTGCGAGACAGGAAAAGCACGAGGGCGGCGCAAGTGAAGTCGCCGCCGTAGCACTCGCG
>CAZPBV010000339.1:0-3548 GCA_964584675.1 uncultured Bdellovibrionales bacterium | reverse complement strand
CAGTGCGTTAAAAATAGTTGATTTCCCAACGTTCGGAAGGCCAATAATGCCGCAAGTGAATCCCATGGGCGCTAGGTTACCCTAAAAGGCAAGGCTCGTCACCTTTGGTCGGCCCTGTCTTCAGCCGTCGGGAAACACTTGTCGCATACAATCTTCTCGCGGCGTTCTGGCGCATACGTTGACGGGACAATTCGGTCACACTGAGCGCACCGGCGGTTCCATAAACGGCGCGGGTTGCGCTGGCTGCGCCGAAGCTGATAGCGGCAGTCAAAGCAGCATCGGGGAATAGGAACATGAAGAGAGCGGTAGAGCTTTAGTTCCTGGGACGTAATGCGATAGTTCCGGGCACACTGCTGGCAACGCAAAATCTCGTTGACAATCGATGGGGATACGCCATCGATATCAAGTGGGATCTGCGAAGGTTGAAGTGTTTCCCTGCCTATGGTGAAGGGGAGGGAATCTTGCCAGGGCCATCCGCGGTTCCTGACTTCAGTTTTGTGCAAGGGCTCGTATTCATCCGCAACGGTCTCATTATATCCGTAGGGGGATATGCGAGTTGGAAAAAATTCTCCCCACTCGCCCGTCTCGCGCATGTGGGCGATTATTCTCATCGCCAGATCTTCATACTCATGGGCGGTGTAGGACTTATTCAGAATGCAGAATTGTTTTTGGCGAATACCGATGCAGCCAAACAGGTCGTGAGCGTTGTTGACACAGAGCCTGCAATAGAGCAGATCGCGCACGCCGTTCCAGCACGAATCGCAAAAGCGCACCTGGTAGAAGTTGAGTCCGCAAATGTGATTTTCATATCCCAGTTCGCCGCTGTTTCCCCAGGCGTAGCAATCGTAGCAGTCAGAACTCTTATGCAGCCATGTGCAGAAGCGGCAGTCTTCGAGGGCGGTGCAATCATAGCAGTCGTATGAGCGGCGGCAATTAAAGAGATGATCGCCGCTCACCTCCTCGTTATGAAATCCCTGATATGCTTTGTAGTAGACGCTCGATTTGAGCTTCGCGAGGTGCTTTGCAATATAGGACGCTGAGTCAGCCTGGACAGTAAGAATTGCCAACTTTTGGTGATATTCCTCAGCCGGCAAGGGTTGGTTAAAGAGGCAGTAGGACTGATTTGCCAAACCTACGCAGCCGAAGCAATAGCTACATCCCCGGCAATTGCTGAGATAATGGGAATCCGAGCATGTAAAGCAGTACTGAGAATAGCGCAGGTTATAACACTCGTAGCAATCGATACACTCGTAGCATCGTTCGGAGCGAAATAAAAAGAAGCAGTCAGATGAGTTCTTATTATTTTGCAAGTAGGTACTATAGAAGCAGTCCTCATTTTCATTGCCGGCGAAAATGAAGTAGCAGTTTCGATTATAAGAAACCAAATTAGTATAGTCGCAGTTCTCATTACCGACTTGCAGGTTAATAGACAAAGCGGGGACCGCTTGCAGGAGGTCGTCAAACTGGTCGAAAAAAGGTCTTGAGAAGTCAAACTCTCGCCCATAATCGAAGGCGTTCCACGCGTCGGAGTACCAGGCGCTGGGGCAGTAGACGGTGAAGGGAGAATCGGGAGAATAGGTCGATAGCACCGGTGTGCCGGTGAGGGAGCAGGCGCGGCGATACAGGGTGCGTTCGTTTCTCCATGTTAAGCGCCGCTGCACTCTGCACGAGGGGCAATGAGAGGGCGAGGGAATATCGTGGCGTAGGCCAAGAAATGTCGGCGAGACTCTTTCGTAGAAGGCCTGATCACCGGCAGTCACGGTGAAGAGATTACCACAGCCTGCGCACAGTTTGGAGGAAGGTGATTGATTTGACATGGTTTAATGCCGGGTCACTATAGCAGAAATGAAGCAAAAATGTTCTATTCACAAAACTTTTTGATTCGGTCATCTAACCACTCAAAGGTGTAGTAGCCATCCTCGGAACTCAAATGTTTTGCGCCCGGAATAACCGTCACCGGCTTTGAAAGATACTTCCCAAGCTCAATCGCCTGCGAGAGCGGAACGTAAGGATCCTCGCTACCATGACAGATCTCGAGGATAGGAGTGTTGCGAGTGATAGTTGCCCAATCAAAGTCGGTCTTGAGAAAGGTCCGGTTCAAAGAATCGTATTCAGAAATGCCAATGAAGGAAAGGGGAGTAGCAACAAGAAATGTCCCCATAACCGGCATGGGAAGTGACTCGAGAATATGCAAAAGGAAGGTGGCTCCCAAACTATGACCGATAAGGAGGGTGTTGGAATCAAATTGAATATCGGTCTCGTGCAGGGTTTGGAGCCAGCTCTCAAGTGACTGGCCCTGGGGAGAAGGAAACTGTGGGACGGTGACAGTGTAGCCTCGCTCGGACAATTTTTGTGCAAGCCAGGGAAACCAATTTCCGTGGGGGCTACCGAGAGTCCCGTGCATAATCACAGCCGATCGGTTGTGGTGAGACTGAAGTTGCCGAAGGGTGGATAGTGCCTGTTCCCTTTTTCCCCAGGGAATAAAGATATGATCGTGGTAGAATGCGGAAATTGGGTTGACGCTGATGCCGCAAGCGGCCAGGGAGTGTGTAATTCGCGCCAAAAAGCCGATTGCGCTTAAGGAGGAATGCACGCTCAGTGTGACAAGAGCCCAGGGAGTCTCTGCCCCAATCCCAAGATCAATCGCTGCCTTTCGGGTAAGGTAAATGGTGGTTGCCTCCGGCTCATGAAAAGCACCCAGGGCTGCATGAGGAATGGAGCGGCCGTGGGGAAGAGTGCCGATGACATATTCCTCTTCGTGAAGATGAGGGTTCATATCGGCAAGTAATGAGGACGATTTTGTATTTGACATGAAGAACACTTCCCTCTTTGGTACTTTGATTCAAGACGAATGCGCGGGGCAAGATCTTTTATGTGCTATTTTGTCACGCCTGGGAAACAGGAAGAATTATCGCCGAGAGGTCCATTTTTTCTGGTATAATACTACATATGCTAAGATTTTTTTGCGTCTTGGTACTATTCGGTGGTGGTGCCTTGCCAGCATGGCCAACCGAGCCGGATGTCAGTTGCCGGCAGAATAACGACTGTGTTTGGAGTGAATATTCGAAGGTGTGTCAGAGAAGGCAGGGGGCCGCGTATGGTGCGAGACAGGATGAGCCATCCATGTTTTGTGTATGCGAGGACTCGCGGTGTGGGTATCCAAGCGACTCTTGGATAAGAGCACATCCTGAAGATGCGATACAAGGTTGTGAGCAACTTGACGGCTCGGGCGAAGGTGCACCCTTCTGGGGGACAAACTGTTTTTTGGAGATTGCGCCTGTTCTTGGAAATATTGCTCTGTGTGAACGTCTCGATTACGAGGCTCGGTCCGAGTGTATTATAGGGGTGAGCCGGGCGTCGAAGGATCCTCAACTGTGTAAGAGGGTGGTCGGAAAAGCCCGCGAGCGGTGCCTCGGCGCAGCACGCCCATAGCAGGTTCGGGGCGAACTATAAGTTAATTAAGTCGCATCTTATCGGGCAAATAATGTTATCGGGCAAACAATGGTGGCCCCGCTTGGACTAGAACCAAGGACCTACCGGTTATGAGC
>CAZPBV010000338.1:0-3560 GCA_964584675.1 uncultured Bdellovibrionales bacterium | reverse complement strand
GACAGCCGCGTTCTTGTCACATGCGAATTTCATAGATTTTAGGTCTTTTTGCGCGCGATAAACTGAACTACCCAAGCCATCCCTGTATGGCCCTCCCCTTCAGAAACTTCCCTTTCTATCTCGCGCAAGAGAATGGGTTCGAGGCTAGGAAATTCTTGGCGGAGCTTATCAACCGTCATAAGCATGTCAGAATCCTTAGGGCCCCCGGTATCTCGTGACAGTTGGTTCTCTGAATATGCCTCAAGAAGAATGACCCCATCAGGCTTAAGAGATCGTGCTACCAACGGATAAAGCCTGTCCCTAGCGGCGCTTGAAAGATGCGCTGAAATTGATATCACTGAGCCGTAGTAGTTTTCTTCCGGCTCATAAGTCCCTAAATCGGCGAGCACCATTTTGATGTCGACCCCGCGCAATTTAGCCAGATTCGCGGCTTTCTCCAGTGCGACCGCTGAAATATCAACCCCAACAACTTCCAGCCCGCATGATGCCAGAAAAACTGCGTTACGGCCCTCGCCTTCTGAAAGAGAAAGAACCGGGCCGACAAGAAGACTACAATGTTCCACCAAAAACGAATTTGGATCCTGGCCATACACGTACGCGCTGCCAAAGTAGCGATTGTTCCAATAGGCTTCGTCATACATGGTTGTTTCTCCAAGAGTGAGCGAGAATGCCTCTCTTTACGCTCTCTTGCTGTTCCAGCTATTTTTTCTCCTCACGCCACTCGTGAAAGGCGCTCATGACCCGCTTTAACGAATTCATCCTTGTACCAGGTCTCTCAGTGCGAAGCTAACTCACGGATACTTCTTTTTTTGTCCGGCTCGAATACCAACCTTGATTGAAAGGAAAGTTTCAGGTATCCTTCAGTTATGCGAGTGAGCGCCTCTCAGAGGTCTAATGGAATAGAATCGGGCATCTTGTCCGGGCTAGGTTTAATCGCTCGCATTCTCATTATTGGGGCTCTCATTATTATTGCCTAGCGCGGTGCTCACGAGCATTGCGAGGCGATAAGAGAGGGTACCCTCATGATACTTTTCTTAAGAATTTATCAAGTACCCTCCGAGAGAAGCTCTTTGACAGCTTTGTCTTTGGGTAATCTAAATTCACTTTAGATCACTTTGGCCTTTGCGCTTGTGCCCGCACGACCGCTAGGCCAAAGGGAACCTTTCATTAAAATTTGGAATCATGTGATTCCAGGAGGTTTTTAGAGGCTCACTGGTAGCTGCTATGGGAGATTCCTCATGACTAGTGTCGCAGTTCCTTCCTATCTGAATGGCATCGGGCCTCCGATGAGACGGGTCCTCACCAGCGACGGGTTTGGCGCCCCTCTTTACGATCTTCCGGAGGTCCGGGCAGCCTTGACAGCTTTGTCCTTCGAGGACCGAGTCAGGCTGAGTACTGGAGAATTCTTTCCCCAAGCCCTGCAGATGAGGCCGGGATATGAGTTCCAATGCGCCGTCGGGATGCTTATGTTGGCGGAAGTCTACCGCCGAGTATCCCAGCGATCCCCGATTCTGTGTTGGGGAGAGGGTCGGCATATCTTGGCGGGTTGTCCCCCCTACGTTCAGGGAAGAGAATTCTTGGAATGGGCTCGTGAATGCGACAATCGGGGATTTCCGAAGCCAGATGCTCTTGCTAAAGCTCTCGGTAGCGGCGGTCTGGCTGAGTTGTGCAACAACGTTGCCCGACAGGCTCCCGGCGCAGGGCACAACCTTAACGTGGCTCATATTCACGCTCCGCGCGCTTGGACATGGCGGGGAGTCGCCAGAGACCTATTGCTTGTCTATGGGTCGATGGTGCAGTCAATGGTGTACCCCACCATCGGCGGGCAAGACTCTCTCCGCCAGGTTGGAGAGCGTGTCAACCAGATCCTCACTTCCGGCGCCTGCACATGATTCGCTGCCGCCGATCGCGCTCTCCTCCCACGAGCCGGTTTTCGCAAAGGAACAGAAAGGTTCCCTTGCGGCCGGCATTTTTCCACGACCTTAGCCGGTGCGAATCCACCGGTGAGACGCTTCATGAAGGCTATCTGTTTTTCTTTGATCCCTTTTTCAGGTACATTGCCCCCGCATGTTTGATTCTCTGAGCAGCAAATTAGAAAGCGCTTTTAAAAAGATCCGAGGCCGCGGCGTGCTTCAGCCTAAGGACATAGAGGCCGCCCTTAAGGAAGTGCGCATGGCCCTGCTTGAGGCTGATGTTAACTTTAAAGTAGCCAAAGACTTCTGCGACCAGATTTCCGAAAAGGCAGTCGGCGAAGCTGTTCTTAAGAGCCTCACTCCCGACCAACAGGTCATTAAGATAGTGCATGAAAAACTGGTCGACCTTCTCGGGTCCCAGGCCGCAGAACTTAGTCTCAATGTCGCCCCGCCCGCCATCATTATGCTGGTCGGCCTTCAAGGATCGGGTAAAACTACGACCTGCGCCAAGCTGGCCCACCTGGTACGCAAGGAGTATAAGCGCAAACCGCTACTTGTTCCGGCCGATGTGTACCGGCCGGCGGCCATAGAACAACTAAAAACCCTTGGACGCCAGCTGCAGGTGGATGTTTTAGACTCCCACGCCCAGCAAGATCCAGTTGATATCGCCAAGCGATCCTTGGATGAAGCCCGCAATCGCGGATTTGATACCGTTATTATTGATACCGCCGGCCGCTTGCAAATCGATCGTGAACTCATGGACGAGTTGCGCGAAATCTCTTTTGCTATTGAACCGCATGAAATTTTGCTGGTTGCCGACGGCATGACCGGCCAGGAGGCAGTTAATGTTGCCAAGGGCTTTGATGAGGCGCTCGAAATTGATGGCCTCATTCTGACTAAACTTGACGGCGATGCGCGCGGCGGCGCGGCGCTTTCAATGCGCGCCGTTACCGGTAGGCCGATAAAATTCATCGGTGTGGGCGAGAAATCGGACGCCCTGGAAGTTTTTCATCCGGAGCGAATGGCCTCTCGAATTCTCGGCATGGGTGATGTGCTCACCCTGATAGAAAAGGCAGTTAAAGAAGTAAGCGTCGAAGAAACCCTGGCGTTGCAAAAGAAACTCAAGAAAAACGAGTTCTCATTTGAAGATTTTTTGTCTCAGCTCCGCATGATAAAGCGCATGGGAAGCATTTCGTCTCTCGCCTCCATGATTCCCGGCATGGGCAAGCTCATGAAACAGGTCGATCCTGAGCAGGCAGAGTCGGAAATGAAGCGCATCGAAGCGATTATTCTTTCCATGACCTCGGTTGAAAGGCGTCATCACGCCATTATTAACGGCAGTCGCCGCCGCCGCATTGCAAAAGGGTCCGGCACCAGCGTGGAAGAAGTCAACCGCCTGCTCAAACAGTTTACCGAAATGAAGAAAATGATGGGTTCTTTATCAAAGATGGGACTTGGCGGTATGATGGGAGCGCTCGGCGGAAAAGGACTGCCGGGCATGCCACGGAAATTTTAGCGCTATGCCATTCTATCACTCCCTGGGATCCATCCCTCAAAAAAGACATACCCAATTTCGCAAACCCGATAATTCTCTCTACAGCGAGGAGCTCATGGGCACTCGCGGTTTCTCCGGCATTCAGTCGACCC
>CAZPBV010000337.1:0-3572 GCA_964584675.1 uncultured Bdellovibrionales bacterium | reverse complement strand
TCGCAAAGCATGCTTGACCTTACGGGCATCGGGCGCACCGACCTCAATCCATGTTTGTAAAGTGCCCAGTGAATCCTTTTTCCATATGGTTGGTTCCTCCGGTTCATAGAGTCCCTGGGAGAATACCAGCCCATCCTCATAAGCATGCGCGAGCGCCAATAGACGAGCGTACAAATGTTCCCGGGTTTCGTGGGGATGGAGGGGAGTCTTTAGTCGTATTTTACTGAAGATTCCGCGGTCTGAATTAACAATCTCCAAAGAAAAGCTGAAAAAAGCGGCAACGAAGCTCATATTGACACCAAAGGACATTGAAAATGCCCGTCCCCCCCCTTAGAGAGACTGCACTAAAAGGCAATACTCTTGTTGGTGTCGGGGTATCCCTGGAGGGATATTTTTCCCTAACGCCTACTGCCTTATGTGTGTTATGCTACTGTTATTGACTGGACGCCATACCCCGCTCGATTGGAGACTCTAATTTTGGCGTCCAGAGTAGTTTGTCGATCCGGGAATTTTATGGTGAGGAGATACCCGGGGGTTGGAGGTAGCGGCATGAACATGGATAGAATGATCAGTGTTAAAGAGATGATACTTGTCGCCTTGCAGCATCCTGAGGCTCAAGACGGGCTTTACTTCCGTAATTTTCGAAATTTGCATGAAGAAGATGAGCGTCCTGCCGTTGAGGCGGACGAGATTGAGATTCTTGACGCCCTTAAAGAGCTCATGAATGAAGGGCGAGTTCTGATGGATGAAAGTGGACCGGAGATGATTTTTCTTCTGGCCAGTAGGCAGGCGGCGTAGGTTTCGATAGAAAGCATTCCTTTTGTCTGGCCGCAAGTTTACATGTGTTAGTGGCGTTTCAGTATAATTAGGATAGCGCCAATAACTGCGATGCCGACAATAATGCCGATTCCAATTAGAATCAGAGATGATTTGTCGAGGCCTTTTCGTAGATTTACCATTTGTGAGACGGGACGCAGATCTCCGAAGGTAGAAAGAGTAGATTCTTGCCTTTCGTTTCGTTCAGCTTCTCGCAATAGCTCCTCTCGTCCAAAGGTGCCGGTTGCTTTTCGCTCTCGACCGACGTTGGGATTTTTGGCTGCTTCGGCCATGGCGCGCTCATTTTTTGCAAAGAAGTCTTCTTGCTTATCGTCCCACGACTTTAATTTTCCGCTGAATAACGGGCTAACTTGCTGATTATAAGCAGCACGTTTTTCCGGATCGATGAGAGTATTGTAGGCAGCGGTAATAATTTTAAAAACTTGCACCTGCTCGGCTGATGCCTTTTGTGGAACAATCTCATCATAGAAATTTGAATCGGGGTGAAATACCCTTGCCAAGTCGTGGTAAACCTCCTTGACGCGCTCGATCGGGGCATCAAACTCAACACCGAGCATTTCGTAATAGGTTTTTTCCTTAAGATCATCAAGCTTCATGGCCCGTCTGCGGCGGCTCGGCGCCTCTCCCCGATATAGAAGTCGGACGCTAACCTATTGAACTTTAATGAAAACTGAGATATCCGAGGGCGGTGGATGTGCGGCCTATGAAAATATGGGTATTTTGAATGGCTGCAAGTATAAACAAGCGAATGGTCGGCCGGACACTGATTTTTTGGAGAGTTTATGCCCAGTTTTGATGTGGTATCCCAAGTTGAGCTTCAGGAGGTCCGAAATGCTGTCGACCAAACGCAGCGCGAAATTGGCACTCGCTATGACTTTAAGGGGTCGAGATCAGAAGTAACGCAAAAGGAGGATGCCCTTATAGAAATCATTGCCGACGACAGAATGCGTCTTGAAGCTATCCAGGCAATTCTTAAGCAGCGCATGGCCAAACGGGGAGTGAGCATTAAGCTGCTCGAATTCAAAGACCCGCAAGCGGCTGCATCGAATACGTTGCGACAAGAAGTTCTCATCAAGCAGGGGCTATCGAGTGAGGAGCTGAAGAAACTCGTGAAAATTGTCAAAGAAAGTGGATTCAAGGTGCAGACGCAAATTCAAGGCGATCAGCTCCGCGTGAGCGGAAAAAAGAGAGACGATTTGCAGGCGGCGATAGCCGCTTTACGGGCTGGAGCCACAGAGCTTGAGCTACAGTTCGTTAATTTTAGAGATTAAACTCGCGCCAAGGGACGTCCCGCCCGTCAAAAAGCAGCGCCAGTGACGCACTTACCGCACCAAAAGTACCGCACAAGGCGCCACAATCGCCAAGCGCTGACTGAGAGTACCCCAGCCGTCATGGGGCTGAGCGGGGTTGAACGGGTGGGACTGTAGCGCCATAAGGTCAATCTGATCCTCTTTGCAGGCTGCCAGAATTTCACTGAGCCGGTTGCCATATCGAATAACGGAGCGAACGGAAGAGCCACCAACCTCGAGCGCCGCGGCAACTGAATTCATTCGTGCGCGGGTGGATCTTTCGATTCCCTGATAAAACTCTCTAAGCTCGTCAAACGGCACATCCTTGAGAACCTCAATGACGTGAAGAAGTATTATGACTCCTTGTTTGTCATCCACGAGGGCGGTGGCAGTTGAAAATACCTTGGCTTCAGCGTCGGAAAAATCTGACGGCACGAGAATTTTTTTAAACATGGGCAAGCTCCGAGAGGTTACAGGTCATGGTGTACCATAGGCACAAAGCGCACACCAATAATCGTTTGGGATCGCCTGTTGCCTTCCAAAGTCTTCTCAATCAGCACGAGGCGTTGAGGCGATCCCTCGGCGCCTACCGGAATGACCAGGCGGCCGCCGGGGGCTAGCTGATCCCACAGCGGAGGAGGGATGTCCTCCTCGGCGCAGGTAACAATAATTCCGTCGAAAGGAGCATGTTGTGGCCACCCGAGGTAGCCATCGCCGTGCAGCAGGTGAATACCCTCGTACCCTTCTTCGGACAACGTCTCGCGTCCCTTGTTGTACAACTCTTCCACTACCTCAATGCTATAGACGTGGGGTGTAAGGTGGTTGAGGACAGCGGCCTGATAGCCGGAGCCGGTGCCCACTTCCAGGATTCTGGATTGCGGTGACGGGTTTAAAAGTTCAGTCATGAGCGCCACCATGTAAGGTTGGGAAATGGTCTGTTGGGCTTCAATAGGCAGAGCCCTGTCGGCATAGGAGCTTTCCCGAGAGTCTGCAGGAACAAAGATATGCCGCGGGACCATTTGAATAGCTTCAAGCACGACTTCACTTTTTACCGGTCGACGGCCGTCTTCAGGATTTCTTATCTGAGTCTCGATCATGGAGGAGCGTTCCAGCGCCATTTCGTCACCATGGCGAGGGCAGGGGGGCCAGTGAAATGCGTTCGACATAGCAGGACTCTCCTATCGAGGCGGGGACCCTGAGCGGCAGCCAGTATATAACACAAAAAGCCTACAGGTGTTGGTATTTCTTTTTAAGTTCTTGATAAGCAATGCCTATTTCAACGCTCTTGCGGTGCGCAAGTTCCTTTAGTTCAGGGCCGAGGTGATGAACTTTGTCAGGGTGGTATTGCGCCATGAGAGTTTTGTACCGAGCTTCGATCTCGTCCCACGATGCCTGCGGACCGAGATCGAAAACTTCAAGCGGACTCGCAGGAGGAGACTCTGCATT
>CAZPBV010000336.1:2733-3594 GCA_964584675.1 uncultured Bdellovibrionales bacterium | reverse complement strand
TTGTGAAGCTATTAATAAAGACAGGGCGGGTGATTACAATTCCCTTACTTCCTAATACGCCTGCCCAGCACGTAGAGAGCGCCTTACCATGGCAGTTGTGTTTTCAGGTTTCGACATAACACTCTGAAGTGACTCCAGGATTCTTGTATGTAGGGAAGGGACCCACGTAAAAACTCCATCAAGCGACCCGCAGGGCGACTCATAGAGTCCAGGGGAAATAATCTTGTTGAAATAATCCGTAAGTCCCCTCCCTACCCCACATATTTCCGCACCAGCCGCTGGGGAAGGCATGACACTATTTCGTGGGGCACGGTGCCAATAGTTTCCGCAATATCGACTACCGAAATTTGCTCATTTCCCTGGTTGCCTATGAGCACCACCTGGTCACCATTGTAGGCCTCGCCACTGCCAATCGCTATCATGGTTTGGTCCATGCACACATTTCCAATAACCGGATAGCGCTTGCCCCGAATGAGCGCTGATCCACAGTTTGAAAGACGCCGCGGATAACCGTCGGCATAGCCTATCGGTATGGTAACCACTCGTGTTGCTTGATCGGCATGCCAGGTGTGTCCATAGCTCACACCGGCTCCGGGAAGCACCACTTTAAAAAATACCACCTCGCTATGCAGAGAGAGTGCAGGCCTCAAGTTCATGGAACTAGAAAGTTCCCGGGTAGGGGGGATTCCGTATATGAGGAGCCCGGGCCTCACCATGTCGAACATAGCTTCAGGATGAAGCAAAATGGCAGCAGAGTTTGCCATGTGACGAAGCGGCATCTGGTAGCCTCGATTTTCAACAAAGCGGCACGCTTGAGAAAACTGATCAATTTGAGAACGTGTAGTCTCGGATTGACCTACC
>CAZPBV010000336.1:0-2723 GCA_964584675.1 uncultured Bdellovibrionales bacterium | reverse complement strand
ACCTCCGCCTGAGCAAGGTGCGAGAAAATGCCAACCACCGTAATCCAACGGCTTTGGAACGCGCGTTCAATCACCTCGGCGGCTCCCGGCATGCGCACGCCGATACGATTGAGGCCGGTATCTATCTTAATATGTACGCGCGCTAATTTGCCACGAGCCTCTGCTACCTGTTCAATAGCTTCGAGCTTAAATAGTGACGAAACAGTGAGGTCGAGGTCAAATTCCAAGTAGCTACCAATTTGTCCACCGCAGATCCCCGCGAATACATGGATAGGGAGCCTAATCCCGGCCTGGCGCAACTCAATTCCCTCTTCCACCCGCGCAACACCAAGAAAGTCTACCCCCAAAGATTCCAATAGGGAGCCGCACGGAACCAGGCCATGGCCATACGCATTTGCCTTAACGACCGCCATTATCCGAGCGGAGCCTATACGTCTTCGAATTTGTTCAACATTATATCTGACTGCGCCACGATCGACCTGGATAAGCGAAGGAACGTCTGGATCTTGTTGTGTCATACCGGCCTAGTTTGTATCACCTCTCTAACGTGGACGGACCCCAATATCAACCACGGTTACGGACTTTCACTCGTATCGCCCTCATGATAGTAATTCCACAATGTTAGACCTTGCGTCATTGGTAGATTCAGAAGCTGATTACCTCTTTCGGTATGCGCTGCGCTACTTTTCGCAAGAAGATGTCGCCGAAGAACTGGTACAGGAAACGTTTTTAGCTGCCACCGCGTCTCAGGAAAGATTTCAAGGTCAATCTGCCCCCCGCACCTGGCTTACCTCCATTCTCAAGCATAAAATAATCGATCGTTTACGGAAAAAAGGGCGTGAAATTCCGGTCTCTGCGCTCGAACGCCAAGACGATAGCGATACATCTACATCTTCTTTTTTTGATTCGCACGATCACTGGGAGATTCCGGATGGACCAGTGCAGTGGGCTGAGGATCCGGATTCTCTCCTTAATCAAAAACAGTTTTTCGAAGTCGTGCAGGAATGCCTTTCTAAACTCACCGCCCCGCTCCGCAGCCTTTTCTTGCTGCGAGAAGTAGAAGGATATAGCCAAGAGGAGCTTTGTAATGAGCTCGGGCTTACGGCGACTAACTTACGTGTCAAATTACATCGTACTCGGTTATTAATTCGTGATTGTGTTCAAAAACATTGGCTTGGCGGTAAGGACAGTACTTAGGATAGGCCATGTTATGATTTCCTGCAAAAAGGCTACTGAATTGATTTCAAAATCCATGGAGGAGGACTTGTCTCTGCTGGAAATAACCCAGCTCAGAGTCCATCTTTTCATTTGTGAATTCTGCCAGCTTTTTAAGACTCAGCTCGCGTCTCTGCGGTCCACTCTGCGCGGCTCGCAAAACAAAGCTGAGTCTCCGAAAACTCTTTCCAGCTCCTGCAAATCGCGCCTCAAAGACCTGGTAAATAAGAAGTAGTTTTGCCCGTCAAAATTTCTAGGGAAAGTCTGCCATATTCTCGCAGCCAATGAACATGTCCGGTAAAGCTGCCCCCTGGGGAACATTCGGACATTTTCAATGTCCTGCGGAATAAATAGCTCCTACGATTTTTTGAGACGCTGCGAAATCACCCCATCAAGGCTCACCCTGCCCGCGCCGCTCACTACGAGACTAAACAGCATAAAGAAATAGTAAAAGGGCACTTCAAAACCATTATTGGAGCACGAAAATCCATTTGCCAAGTGTACCGTCTTAATTGCTACCACCATGACCACCATCATGGGGATAGAAATGAAGCGCGTGGCCAGCCCAAGGGTAAGAAGCACCACCCCAGACACCTCAGTGCTGATTGCCATGAAAGCTTGAAGAGTTGGAAACGGAAGCCCCAAATCCTCCCCAAACCATCGAACAATTGATTCAAAATTATTAAGCTTGTTGATGGCCGGCTCGTAAAATCCATAGGCCAAAATGAGCCTGAATATCAGTGGCGGTATATCCCGCAGCGATGCCATAACTGCAATAACCTTAGATAGAAGTAGTTGTATATATTTCATAGCCAGTCCCTTATGTTGTTATCAATGCGCCCTGCTGATGAAGCATGGTCATAAATTCACGCTCGTCGTCGCTGCAATTCATGGGCACACGATTGCGCGACCAAAGCAAAAATAATTCCGAATAGTCGTGACTCAATTCGATAAAATGTACCGTGCAACGCTCAACGTGGCGGAATATCAGCAAGTAGTACTTCCCTGCCTGGCACAATAGAGAGTCTCCACGGGCTCGAAAGACCGGATACTCGAATAGTGCTATCTCATGGTACGGATTAGCGCGCAGTCCGCGGGCTCTGTCAGTAGGTTCCCTGTAATGCTCATCGGGCATCATGTGAACTGCAATTTCGGCCCACTCAAAACGTAACAAATCATTCAGGTATGGAAAATTCAGTTCCTCAGCAACACCCCTGGAACGCACGTACTCCACCAACTGATACGGCATTTTCCAAAGCTGCGGCGACGAACAATCATGTTCGGCAAAAAATCGCTCAACTAAGCTTTGCCACACATTCTCCCCCAAAGTGGCTGCCGCAATTGGATAAGCGTTGGTAAGACTCTCATACACTACATTACTGACGAGACGCCGATAGACACGCAGCCTGTCAGAAGGCGCTCCCGGAAGCACCTCGGGAGAGAGATAGGCCGCCTCCTCGGTGCGACAGAAGGCAGCCAAACTACGCTCATATTGAACAAATCTATCG
>CAZPBV010000335.1:2981-3599 GCA_964584675.1 uncultured Bdellovibrionales bacterium | reverse complement strand
TTCTAGTGTGCAGACAGTAAACGCCTATCAATAACATCAACGCCCTTAGGAAAGGCCGCTTCAAAAAGCTTATCAGATATTTCCGCTTTATTCACTTCCAGGGCTCGCAACTCAATTTTTGTGGTATTTCCCCCCACATCCACAACGGTTGCCCCAATGGGAAGGTGGGATTCCGCCGCAACAACTAAGTCAAACGATTGCAGTTCCCCGCGCTCAACTTCCTGGGGCTGCTTAGGACTGAGAGTAAATACCATGCGGTCCCCCGTGCGGCAGGCCGCAAGCAAGTCAAAATCTTTGGCTAGGTCGCCCAGTCCCATAAGAAAAGCCACCGGCAGATCGGAGATAAGCACCTTTTTAAAGGCGTCAACCATCACCTGATTCTGCTTGGGCTGGTAAAACCACACGGCAGTATCACGAATTAAAAAGACTTGCTCTTCTGGGGCGCGATAATCCCAACGCATCAAGCCCGGCTTTTTAAATAGCACCGTGCCGCTGCTGTGCTCAGACTGCTCTAGAGCCGCTAATTCAGAAAACTGTTCAAATTGCGCGCGCAGAGATTGAACAGAGTTATAGGAAACCTGAACCTTGGCCAACAATGACGCTGCTTTGGCAAGGGGA
>CAZPBV010000335.1:2469-2971 GCA_964584675.1 uncultured Bdellovibrionales bacterium | reverse complement strand
CTAAAAAGTCGAAACAATCTCTCATATTATGCCGAATCCTCGCCGCCCATGAACCTGCCTGGTTCGTACAGCACTTATCAATCGAGGGCAACCCCCACCATGCTATAAGCCTTTGCAAGAAGACCTTCTCATCGACCTTACGAAGACTTGGTCAACGTGTCGAGGACTGATGTGACAGCTTGAATCAGTTGCCACAATTCTGTGGCAAGTGGACCGCTTAATTTGGATACCTGATGCCTTTGCTGGACCTGGGTAAGCTGTTGCTGAATAGCTATTTTCTCTCGAGGATCGAGTGGAGAAGCAATGAGGCTCTGAATTTGTTGGACGGCGGCTAAACGCGACTTAACAGGCCAGCTTTCATTTTTAACCCCGCCAGCCAAGAGCTCAGCATCCCCAGGCTGTTGCAAACACCCAAAGTGGTTGGCCACAAGATGCGCAAATGACTGAACCTTCAGACCACTTAATGGCAGGACCTCTTCATCCGCAGAGAACGCTTGGCGAG
>CAZPBV010000335.1:0-2459 GCA_964584675.1 uncultured Bdellovibrionales bacterium | reverse complement strand
CAGAGAGCGAATTACATCAGGATCTTGTTGGCTCTGCATATCGTGCAATTTCGCCAGCAGACTGAGTTTCGCCATGATTTCTGCAAGCTTCTCGATCTTATATCCCTGACGAACAGCACTCAGATCCATTTGCCTCCCTGGCCCGGTGTCAACCAGCACCTCATGAAATTTTTCCCATGCCTTTAAGGCTCCTTCATAACGACAGGCACCATCAAGGGGGCGCCGGGACAGCCTTTCCGCAAATGCGCAAACAAGCGCCCAGGCTACGGCCGGACCTCGGACATATGGCGATAGATCTACGTTCTCTCCCCGAAGCACTCGCATAACCCCTATCGCCCCCCACTGAATCGCCACAAGCCCCCCCCTCGAAAACCGGGCGGAAGTCTCAACCAAGCCCCTTGGTTCAGGCTCCCCTCGTGAAGGAACCGGGCGAGAGGGGCTCAGCAATTCTTTTGCGCGCCTCAAAAGGGCTTCATCCAGAGGAACGTTCTGACGTAAACACTCGTTCAGGCGCGCCACGCACATACTCATCAATGCCTTGGCCTTCTCGGCATACTCACGGTACTTTGCATCTGACAAATCTAGGTCGTTAACCCTTTCCGGGAGCATTACCTCAAACAAACGTTTCACGTCCGCCGGAACATTCGATATATGACTCTGCTGGGCTGCAGGCACTCGGTCTTCCGCTGGAAAGTGAAGTCCCCGTGAAAGTATTTCCAGATATAGCCCCATGCCGGCAGAAGTCTCGATATCTCTCCCGTGGCGATCGTATAGTTCTGCTAAGGCTCTTATATCCGCGGCGCCAAGGCCTTTAACAACCTCAGTCAGACGATCTTGAGACTCTGCATTTGCCGTAAGGGGCGGGCAATTTCTCACCGCTATGGTCCCAGGTATCAGCTTGCTAAACTCATCTGGCGCAAGTTTGGCTGCGGTACCAACCTGTACGGTTTCGAAGTGTGGCATCCCCGCAAACGATTCTACGAGCATCGCCACGACGTCGCGTGCCGAGGATGTCCCCGGTAGAGCTCCTAACTGAGCCAGCGCAGCATGATGAAATTTAGTAGCTTCATCGCGCGCAGCTCCATAAGCGCTATGATACAAGGAATAGATAGCAACGGGATCGCTCCCCTTTCGGCTGCATAGGCCCTCAATGATTCGAGGACTGACAATATTCCACACTGCCTCCAACCCAGGAAAAACCGGAGTTTCGGATTGCTGACTGCGCATGGCAAGACTCAAAACAATCTCGCGCCGGGCAATGTCAAATAAACTTTCTGCTAACCCGCGAGCAAGGCCAGAATGACGGCCGGCCTTATCCTGCGGCGCGTGACTAGAAAACTCGGCAAGCACCTTTACTAAACCGTCGAGGGAAATCGTGTGACGGGAGTTGAACGCCGCCGCCCCATCGGCATCTGGTGAATTGCCACGAGGGGGGCTAGCACTTGTCGCCAACTCCTGCCCCCCTGGCGACGGGGCAGCTTTACCTACAGTCGCGTTGTGACCAGTCATACGCAAAAAGCAAAATACTCACAGGTACAAAGTTATTAGCCCTTCGCCGATAGGAGTGACATACCAAAGAGGAAAAGTCCGGCCAACACCCTACGTATGGACCACTAGGGACCTGCTTCAAAGGGTTTTGACGCAATTCCCTAGCCTGCCATGCAAAAAGTGGCTGTTACGGGCCCTTTCCCTCAAGCGCCTTTACGCGCAAGTCCATAAGCTCAATCTGGTGACTCAGGTGAACCAGGTGCTGTTCCAACGCAGTAACACGCTGCCAATGGTCGACAAAAAGTATTGCCAAGGCCGCCATCGCAAGAAAGCCAAACAGAGCAAAAAAGTGAAACGCTCCCCTTTCCTGAGAACAATCCATCATACCCGTACTCCTCGTTACCCTTGACCGGTGTTATCCACTGACATGTGAAACTTATGAAATAGGCGGTGCAAAATGGGCGCAAGTAAAATACCACTCGTAGTGATGAAGGCAATGCCGCTATAGAGCGCATAAAAACTGGCAAAAAGCTTCGCAAGGCCGCTATGTAAAGGTGAAACCGGCCCCATCCCGGTCAATATCATTGAAGCATTCAGAAATGAATCAATCCACGATAATCCCTCGGTCCAATGATATCCAAGAATCCCTATCGCCAGAGACCCTCCAATAATCACTCCCGCCGCTGCTGCACTCTTTAAAAACCGAACCAGAAATTGAAGGGGGGTAAGCAGTTTTTGCGAGCGATGCTCAAACATAGCCATACCCTAGCAAAGTCGTCCCCCTCCCACTATACCCGGTCGCGGTGCCGAGTCACAAGGGCGCCCGACTCCGAAGGGCTCTCGTGACAATTCTTCACATGCTCGTCATACCGCAGGCATGCTTCAAGGACGACGCTACGCCTCGTTCTCCTGGCGAGGCACCAACACCTCTCTTGGTTTCACCCCGTCCATGGGACCAATGACCCCGTCCT
>CAZPBV010000334.1:0-3621 GCA_964584675.1 uncultured Bdellovibrionales bacterium | reverse complement strand
GGTGCCCGAAATATTGCGGGTGCCCCCAGCTCCAGCGCCAAAACGAGTGAGAGTATCGTGCATAGCGCTCAAGACTTCAGGGAGATGTCCCATGCCGAGATAATCATTGCTGCACCACACCACCACCTTGCGTCTATCGCCGGAAGGCTCCCGCAGTTCAACGGTTGGGAACTCCCCCACAGGGCGCCTCAAGTTAGCAAAGGTGCGGTAGCGGCCTTCCTTCTTCAGGGCGTGAATTCGATCGACGAAATGGGACTGATAATCAAATTCCTTCATTGCAGCAAAACCTCTCCCCTCGATGAGCACTATCCATGCAATCATAATCGTCCATTCCCCATCTGGTACATTGTCCTCAATGGAGATCCGGGAGAAAAAAAGCCTATCCCTGACTATACTGTGACCCCCCTATGACAAATGTGTGACAAACAAGGGGAATGATACGGTCCCATGGACTATTTCTGTTGAAAATGTAAGGAGATAGCAAAAAGGGAGGAACGTCATTCTTTTGGGGCAGGATAACGTATGTGTAGGCTTGACGTTACTATGAATATCAAATCGGCATTAGTTTTGAAGGTTATTTTCTTGGTCCTTTCTGGGTCTTCTCTTGTTGGTTGCAGTGGGAGCGAGGTGAACCCCGAGCAGGCCTATCGCAACTGCATGATTCGCGGCATGAAGGAACTTGATAGAAAGCGCCGTCAAAAAGGACCTTCTCAGATGACCACCGACTATAAAGAATACATCGCCGATGAACAATGCCGCCCAGGAGTTGAGGCATGTACGGAAGATCCCAAGAGCTTTAGTTGTAGGGATTTCCTAAAGAAGTATAAGCGGGCGAAATAATATTTCCCCTTCTATCGCGCAAACTCACCCTCCCACCGTTCCTCGCCCTT
The DNA here is from genome assembly GCA_964584675.1 of uncultured Bdellovibrionales bacterium. GTDB lineage: Bacteria > Bdellovibrionota_C > UBA2361 > UBA2361 > JBGSMV01 > CAZPBV01. The sequence continues at coordinate 2,731 of CAZPBV010000334.1, read as the reverse complement.
ATAACGCATGGTCGCCGGGTGGTTGAATCAATGGTCTGCTGAAGAAAATATATCAAGAATTATTGGGGGGCAGCGACGATTCCTTCCTGTTGTTAGAGAGAATCTTTTGCCTTGCTGGTGTTTTTTGTTTGTGGTATTTTAGCCCAAGTGCAAAAATACTCGCGATTATTTTTGCCCTTGGGCCAAAAAAATGAGTCGAGCAAGATACCTTGAAACCTCCGTCATTAACGATCTCAAGCGAAAGATGGTCTTCCTTGGAGGGCCTCGACAAGTCGGCAAGACCACCTTTGCCCGCAGTCTGTTAAGAAAGCATCCAGATCGTTATTTAAACTTTGATGATGATGAAGACCGCGACAAGATTTTACGCAGGCAATGGCCTCAAGGAGAGGGGCTGATCGTGCTTGACGAGCTGCATAAATTCCATCGTTGGCGAAATACGGTCAAAGGACTTTTCGATAAGCGCAAAAACGAGATCCAGATTCTAGTTACTGGAAGCGCCAGGCTTGATTATTATCGCAAGGGGGGCGACTCACTACAGGGTCGTTATTACTATTATAGAATGCATCCTTTTTCCGTAGCCGAGTTGGGTCTCGCATCGCAAAAGGATTTTAGCGATTTATTGAACTTGAGCGGATTTCCCGAGCCGTTCCTTGGAGGTAGTGAAAAAGAAAAGCGGCGCTGGAGCATTATGCACCGTTCCCGCTTAATTCGCGAGGACATTCGAGATCTGGAGAGGATAGACGAGGCGTCAGCCCTAGAGTTATTGGTGACAAGGTTGCCTCAGCTTGTCGGCTCGCCGCTTTCAATCAATGCCTTACGCGAAGACTTGAATAAGTCGCACCGGACCGTGAGTCGCTGGTGTGAAATTCTAGAACGTATGTATTTCATTTTTAGAATTTACCCTTTCGGTGCCCCGAAGTTAAGAGCTGTCAAGAAGGAGGCAAAACATTATCATTACGACTGGTCCCTTCCTGAGGATGTGGGAGCGCGTTTTGAGAATTTAGTTGCATCTCATATATTGAAATGGCGTGATTATCAGCTTGATGTTGAAGGACGTGAGTTGGAACTGAGGTACTTTCGCGATGTCGATGGGAGGGAAGTAGATTTTGTGGTTGTGGAGAAGGGGGAGCCACGCTGGTGTGTTGAATGCAAAAGTTCAAGACGAGAGATATCCAAATCTTTGCGGTATTTGAAGGCCCGTTTCCCACAGATGCAAGCCACGCAACTAGTTTATGAACCGGGTGTCTCGTATTCCGACCAGGATGGAATTAGGGTTGAATCAGCGCTGACGTTTCTGATGAGGCTCGTTTAGCCCGGACTTCCCACCACGAAGTGAGAAGTTCGGCGAGTGAGAAGTCAGGGATAGCAAAGGTTCTGGCCGTCTATCGCGCAAACTCACCCTCCCACCGTTCCTCGCCCTTATAACGCATGGTCACGGTGTGATTGAATAAGAGGCTAATGGGAACCTCCATGGTCGCTTCAGCGGTATGAATAGACGTATCAGCAGGGGAGGTGACCCTAATTTTGGCGCAGCTTGGGCCGTCGCAATCAAATCGCGACCACGCAACCAAACTTGAAAGCGCCTCTTTTCCTACTGCTTCAGCTCTAACCGCATCATATTTAATGGTGCCGTTCGAGCCATCACCAAATCCGCGGAAGCGCGCCACACAGGTTGCTCCCGGAGCTTGGCAGGCTGGAGGCGTAGAACCTTCGGGAAATGGCCCTCCTTCAACTTTTACAGATTTGCGCGGTTGTCCTTCGCCAAGCCGCCAGTCGGCGCACTCTGAATTCGGATCTCCTTCGACTTCGCCAAAAACGACCTGTCGAGGAGCAAAATATAATTCCGGATCCATGCCAAGGGCTTCAGCCTCCGAACGCAAGATGTGCCGCCAATCGCACAAATTCATGTTGGGGTGGATACCAACAAAAAGTGAAGTACTCGGAATGTCCTTGTTCGGCGAGTCGTAGAGAGTTTCCGCCACCGAAAAGCCGCCGCAGTTATAATTTGAGTCATGATCTATCATGTAACTCGGATCCATGGGATCGGGATCGGGCGGTGGATTTCCCGCAGACTCCCGGCCGGTATAGATGGGCGTGCTTCCTATGCCATACGGCCCTTCCCAAATGAGCTTGGTAAATTGCGAGAGATCTCCCGGGAAGCTGGATTTTGCCGGGGGCTGGTATGAGCAGTTTAGTTTTGTCCACTGAACAGGCGGCGGGTTCAATGATGCGCAGTCCCCTTCGTTCCAGCGGACATTCGCCAAACTGGAGACTGGAACTCCGTAGGTAAGCATTTCAGTAGTCGGCATCGGGGGACAGATTCCCATGGCTTCGGGCGAATTGTAGATATTGCCCTGAGCATCGGCCGATTGAGGTACGCCATAATTTGCGGACACAGCGCCCGCGCCCACGGCGCGGCATTGGGCACATTGTTGTGACACACCGACTGCTTGTCCTGGCCCGGTTATAATCGGACTCCCATAGTAATTGGCCCAAGTTGTCATGTGGTCGGGGATAGCAATACTTGAACGGGCATGAGATTCCGAATAGGCGTTAGAGAAATATGCAAGCTCTGTGTGATGGAAAGCGCCCTGATAGGGAGAGCCGACAAATGTCTGAGGCGGTGGCGCGCCCGAATCCGTTGCGCATTGTCCCGGCTGAGGAGAAAAACCTGAAGGTATGAGGTCATTGCATGTCACCATGGGTGCCTGGGCCTGGATGCCCGACACCA
>CAZPBV010000333.1:0-3625 GCA_964584675.1 uncultured Bdellovibrionales bacterium | reverse complement strand
ATGACGGGTGGCAACATCTTTGTAATGTGGCAGCCAAACTTGCCAAATACGGCGAATATTTTTATTCGGTGGGCTTAGGCTCACTGTCCTCCTACCGGGTTATGAGCGAAGCTCGGTTGCAGTTTGAAAGTTGCTATAGGGAGCTTGTAGAAGCAAGCCGCCTTTCACTAGCGGCATCGGCGGCCCGAGATAGCGAGCCCAGTGAGGCCTCGGCTAGGCGAGATCCTGGAATTGCTCCGTTTGAATTTGGGTGCGCCTGTGAAGATTGCCTTAAAGCAATGCAGGGAATAGTTAATCGTTACTTGTCCTGCTTTTACGATAAAGGCTTTTTTAAAAATGGCATGTAGTTGTGCCATGGATGGCGCGGCAAACGCCGAAGACGTCCGGAGCGACTCGATGGGGCCGGATTTCTAAGCTCTTTAGTATTGTTGGCGCTGGTAGAAGTAAGGGGCTATGCGCTCTTGATCGTGGGGACCGAATGGAGCGGGCCCTAGGACTCGAGAGCGGCAAAGCATGTAAGCGTTTTTTGAAAGGAGGTTTTCTTAAATTACGCAAGAAAGTTGAGCTCTCGCATCGGGTCCCCGTGTGGGGACATGTCGCCATCACCAAAGCGAACACAGTGTTCGCTCCTTGGTCGAGGCGTTTTTTGGCTCTCTACAACCAGGAGTAACAACCATGTCGTTGTCTCGTTGGGAGATTGTCGCGCTGTGCGCGATTGGTGTGGGTCTCGCACTCATGTACTTTGAAGTCATTCCCGGTCACTTTCCTACCGCTGTCGGCGCCATGTTGGTCGTTGCCCTGGTATTTTCCGGGGTGCGCCGTCATGAGCTTAACGCCGAAGACCGGCTCTTTGGTGTTACTGACAGGCTATGCTCTGCGCTAAATTTACCGAGCGGATCGGCTGCTGGGCAAATTGTCCAGCGAGCCAGTGAATATGGCGCAGCGGGACGCAGTGCAGTCCGCCTCAGCAACGAAGTGAAAAACCTGAAAGCAGAATTGGCGGCGGCACAGGAGGCCGCTGCTGCGGTGCGCAAGGAACAGAGGGAACTCGAAGCGCTTCGTGCCGAGGCTGCTACTTTCGCGGAACGTCTTGAGAACCTGCGCGGCCAGCTCGCAAGAGCAAAGGAGCAGAGCGAGGCAGCTAATCGCGAGCTTGCAGACCTTCGCCAGTCAGAGAAGCGCGAAGTGAAAGCGGCTCAGAAGGAGTTGAAGGAACTTCAACAAAGGCTGGATGAGACCTTAACGCGAATTACGCAGTTAGAGGCTGAGATTGCATCCCTGAAGCGGTCGTTAAACGATGCTCAGCTTCAGGGGAGCAAAGATGCCGAGACGGCGAGCAGGCTCAAGCAAGAAATGTTGCGGGTTGAAGCGCTGCTTCAAGAGCTTCGCGATCTTGTTGAAAAGTGCCCGTGGCTTAAGTTGTCCTCTGAGGCTCGAGCCATGATTACGCGAGGCGAACTGGCGGGCGCCGGCAAGTTGCTTTCAGATGCCGACGCGGCCGAGGCTGTTATGGCCATGGTCGTCCTTGGTAAGGAATGCGTTTCTGCTATGTGCGCATATTTGGCGGAGCTCGATCGGGAAAAGAGCCGAGCCATACAGGCTCAGGCAGCCCGGAATCTACTTGCGCAAGCATTTGGGTTTGGGGTTCGCCAGGCATTGGAGATTCTCACGAATCTTCCTGATGATGAAAGAGAAGCTTTCATCTCGGCTCTTGGTACGGCAGAGGAGCGTTTTGTGTTGGGCTTGGCCCTCACCGAGCCTCTCAAGTATCCGTGGATTCTGAACGATGGAGCGCTTCTCATGGCGGCGCTTGGTCTCTTGCCGCCAGAAACGGCGGGAGCCCTCGCCTGTTTGGTGCGTTCGGATCTAACTAACGTGGCCGTTGTGCTAGGCGGTTACCAGAAAGGAGGCCAGGAGGGTGATCAGGCACAACCGTCAATCGTCTGTCACTTCATCCCTCCTCAGTTGCTTCATCTTGTCGTAAGGGCTGGAGCGACGGGGGGAATTGATGCAAGCGTGGCAAACATTGCGGAGATTCTTAGGCGGATGGATGTTTCTCTAGACGGAGAGGAACAGGGGATTTTAGACCCCACCTTATGCCGCCTGCGGGCCATCGCTTCGGTAGCGGTTGGCAGGGGAGGCATGGACCCAGCAGTTGTTGCGGCTGCTCAAGGAGTCTTTCGTCTCTTTGTAGAAAAACGAGGCGGACTTCGTTCCCCTAAGGTGGTGGCTGCGGCTACTGCCGTCCCATCGGCGACTGACCGCCACCTAAGAGAGGCCCTGGCGCTCAATTTTCCGCCTCCTGACGCGTAACAGAAACGAGTGCCACCCTGGGATAAGACCATCGGTCTCCCCAGGGTGCGCTCATTCGAGGGGTTTGCAAATGCTTTGCCGCCCCTCGATTCAATAACGAAAATGACGCTACCGCGCATGCGGTATGACTATCTATCTTTCCGCGGCAATCACCGTATTAATAATCTTTCCAAAAAGGCTCCTTCCTTGATGCAACGCTTCCAGTTCAACCACATCACCAGCGCGCAAGAAGGGGGTATTTGGAGCGCCTTGTTCTATCTGTTCACGCATCCTAAGCTCGGCCAGACAGGCAACACCTGATGCGGGTTCTTTATTGGACCCCAATGCCGGTTGTTTATTGGACCCCAATGCCGGTTGTTTATTGGACACTGTGCCGCTTCCAATGATGGTTCCAGCTCCAAGGGAACGTGTACGGCAAGCGTGAGCGATGAGATCGCCGAAAGAAAAGTGCATTTCACCGGTATCCAGGCTTCCAACGAGATTGCCATTGAGGCTGCAGTTAAGCGTGAGGCGCGCTCTCCCGCCATGCCAGGCGCCGCCCAGTTCGTCCGGGGTGACGGCGAAAGGCCCCAGCGCCGAAGCGGGCTTGCTTTGAAGAAAGCCAAAACCCGTCTTCATTTCGCGCGGCACCAAATTTCTCAGAGTTACATCGTTAAGAAGAACTACTAGTTTGATATGCGACAGGGCATTGAGTGGGGAAATTCCCATAGGCACATCGTCTACAACTATCCCCAACTCACCTTCAAAATCGAGACCCAACGATTCGTCAAGAAGCGGTATAGCGCCGGCGGGGGCCAGGAAGGAGTCGCTCAGTCCCTGATACATGAGGGGAACAGTAAGGAGATCCTCAGGTGGTTCCGCTCCACGCGCCGCCCGGGCAAGGCGAACATGCTCGAGGAAGGCGCTCCCGTCCAAGAACGCATAGGCGCGCGGAAGAGGGGGAAGAAACGTTTGATGCGAGACGGTGATGATATCCGGCCATGTGCGGGCATCAAGCTGCTGTGAGATAGTCAAAAGAAACGGGAACGCATTTTGCCAATCATCAAGGGCTTGCTGAAGGGAAAGATACTTCGAATGGGGAATCAGGGCGGCGGTATTGCCGTCCCTCCCCACGATAACCAACTGCCCGTCTCGGGAATTGCCTCTAGTCGCCGATATATCTCCTGGAATGGTTGCCAGTCGCATGACTTAAAGGTTTCCGCGTAGTGCTTGGTCGCGTTCGATAGCCTCGAAGAGCGCCCTAAAATTACCTTTGCCAAATCCCTGGGACCCCTCCCTTTGAATGATCTCAAAAAACAAGGTCGGTCTGTCT
>CAZPBV010000332.1:0-3649 GCA_964584675.1 uncultured Bdellovibrionales bacterium | reverse complement strand
AACGGTTGAATTACGAATATGAGGGGGCACGCGAGCATCTATGACAGGCGACGGAAAAAACGGTCATGGCGCGGGCTCTCAGGGCAATTCCCAAAAAGTGGAAATGGTTTCTCTCACCATCGACGGCAAAGCCGTCCGGGTGCCCAAGGGCACTAATCTGATTGAAGCTGCAAAGTCTGCTGGCATAGATATTCCATACTACTGCTATCATCCGCATCTATCTGTCGCCGGTAACTGCCGCATGTGCCAGGTGCGGGTAAAAGGGGCTCCCAAATTAGATATTGCCTGTAATACCCTGGTGCGGGAGGGAATGGAGGTGCTTACCCAGCATAGCGCTCAGGAGGTAGCCGATGCTCAGGCTGCGACGCTTGAGTTCATTCTGATTAATCATCCACTTGATTGTACGGTTTGTGATCAGGCCGGCCACTGCAAGCTTCAGGACTACCACTACGAGTATAATGCTCGCCCCAGCCGCTTTCTGGAAGATAAAGTTCACAAGGTAAAAGCCGAGCCGCTGGGTCCAACGGTGATGCTGGATGGGGAGCGCTGCATTATGTGTTCCCGCTGTGTGCGATTTTGCGATGAGGTGACGGGAACATCCGAGCTTGGGCTGCTTAACCGCGGAGATCGCACGGTCATTGCGGTAAACAAGAATAGAGAGTTGAGTAATCCTCTTTCGGGAACAGTGGTGGATTTGTGTCCCGTGGGGGCGCTCACCCACCGTCAATGGCGGTTCAATACCCGTATTTGGTTTACCAAACAAACGGACTCTATATGTCCGGGCTGTTCGACCGGATGCAATGTCAAAGTGGCAGTGCGAAATGGCCGAGTGGTGCAAGTCAAAGGGCGCCTCAATGATGAGGTGAACAAGGAGTGGCTATGCGACGAGGGGAGGTATGGATTCGATCGATTTCTTCCCGCAACGAGGGTTACTGCTCCACTCCTTTCCGGAAATCCGGTTGGATGGGACTCTGCCCTTAAAGACGCGCGAAAGGCTGGGGCTGGCGAGATGCTCGTTTTTGTTTCTCCCGATCTCTTGCTGGAGGAATACGTGCTGCTTAAACAGTTGATCTCGAAGTATTTTGCGAAAGCGCAGGTAAGCTTGGCATATTCTGAACGTAACCTGACAGCCGTTGAGGCTATTCTGATAAGTCCCGATTATGCGTGTAACTTTCGGGGCGCTGAGTTTTCAGGAGTTGTGGGCGGTGATTTGGAAGCGGGGTATGAAGCCGGCATAAAGCGGTTGTGCCAGGGGGGGCTGACCGGAGTTTTGTTTGTCGGAGACAAAGCCCTTTTGTCAGAAGATCTTACTCCCGAAGCGCTCGAGGCGGTACGGCGAGTGCCTATGAGTGTCGCCATTGTTAGCGATGGGAGCGCTGAGTTGACCAAGGCCTGTCGAGTCGTTTTCCCCGGGCGAAGTATTTTGGAAAAGTCAGGGTTGCTCATTAATCGAAAAGAGCGTTTGCAGTATGTCCAAGCTGTTCTTGAAGGGCATCAGGGAAGCGAGCCCGAGTGGAAGGTTCTCAATCTTTTAGCTGGAGAGTGTGGAGGAAAGATTACGACAGCTGCGAGCGAGCGTGAGTTGACGAGGGCCTTGCTTGCCTCCGATAGTAGGTTGCAAGGCTTGACGGTGAAACAGGTGCGAGAGAGCGGTGTCTGCTTGCGCACTTACTCGCCGGGTAGCGCGATGGAGTCATCGCCACAGCGTGGAGAGAATCTGGAAGCCGGAGTATAGGAAAAATGACCTTGCTTATCTTTGCTCTTAAGTTGTTTGTCATTTTCAACATAATGATGGGGCTCGCCTCGCTCTGTACCTGGGTGGAAAGAAAGGGGTCAGCCCTTATTCAGGATAGAATAGGGGCTAATCGAGCAGGCGCATTTACCGAGACAAGAGTCTTGGCGCTCGAGCCCGCTTTTTTTGTGTGGCGAGTCTTGGGAATGTTGGGGGTAATTAATACGCTCCTGTGTGACGCCGTAAAAGCGCTTTTTAAGGAAGATTTTGTTCCTGAGGGAGTGTCGCGATTCATGCACTGCCTAGCCCCGTTTCTTGCTGTTCTTCCGGTGTTTGTTGCCTTTGCTATTGTTCCTATTGCCCCTGAGTTTACCGTTGCTGGTTACACTATTAGGCCACAGGTGGCGGAACATTTCGACGCCGGGATTTTGTTTCTCTTAGCCATGGGGTCACTGTCTGTGTATGGGGTGGCTCTCGCCGGGTGGGTGAGCAATAACAAGTTTGCGCTCTTGGGAGCCCTGAGGGCCTCGGCCCAAATGATATCTTACGAACTCGCGATGGGTGTTGCCGTCGTGACAGTCATCGTTCAATACGGGACTCTTGACCTTTACGAAATGGTGGAGGCTCAGAATGGCCTTTGGGGGATCATTCAGAATCCAATGATGTTCATCGCTGCGCTCATCTTCTTTGTATGCGGATTTGCGGAGACCAAGCGCGGACCCTTTGATCTGCCGGAAAGCGAGTCTGAGCTTGTAGCGGGTTACTTCACCGAGTATTCGGGGATGAAATTTCTTATTTTCTGGCTCGGCGAGTTTGCCGAGATTGCGTTGTTTGGGCTGGTTCTATCTCTTGTTTTTTTTGGCGGTTGGCATCCGCTGCCGGGAGTAAATTTGCCTCAGGGTCCCTGGTGGGCTGCGCTTGCCGGGCACCTTGTTCTTATGGGAAAGGTAGTCTTCTTTTGCGTTCTCCAGATTGTCATTCGCTGGACGTTGCCGCGGTTTCGTTTTGATCAGCTGATGAACTTAGGCTGGAAAGTCCTGTTAGAGGTGGCCTTTGTGAATCTTATGTTATTGGCTGCTTGGAAATTAGCGGTATGAGGAGAGAGGGAAAATGATAGCGCTGTTCTTATTGCTTTCAGTTTTGCTGCTCGTATCGGCCGTTGGGGTGATTGTATTTCGGAACCCCATACACTGTGCATTATGCCTTGTCGGTAATCTTCTCCTCGTTGCCGTTTGTTTTGCCATGCTAGAGGCGCATTTTCTGGCTGCGGTCCAAGTTATTGTCTATGCGGGAGCGATAATGGTGCTTGTGCTTTTCATGTTGATGCTCCTGAACATCAAGGGGGAGCGCAGAACAAGGTGGGAAAGCATCGTTACCGTCGTTGGTTTGCTCACTGGAATGGTATTTTTGTGGCAAATTGTCCCTTACCTGCTTGAGTCGTTTAAAGTGTTTCCTGTCGGCAGTGCGCGAGCTATTGGCACAGTAAAAGCAATGGGGCGGATGCTGTTTAGTGACTACATTCTGCTCTTTCAAGCTTCCGGAGTTTTGCTCATGGCAGCCATTGTAGGCGCTGTCATGATTGCTCGGGTAAAACAGCGGTAAAAGAATATCGGTATGGTTCCAGTAAGTTACTATTTGACACTAGCGGCCCTCATGTTCACCATCGGAGCGGTTGGGGTGGTGATTCGAAAAAATGCGATTGTTGTGTTCATGTGCATTGAAATTATGCTTAATGCTGCCAATCTTTCCTTTGTCGCTCTTTCCCGTTCCGTGGGGAATTTGAATGGACAGATGGCCGTATTTTTCGTGATGGTGGTGGCCGCAGCGGAAGCAGCGGTAGGGTTGGCAATTATTATTTCCGTCTTTCGTTCCAGTCAGTCTGTAGAAACAAGTGTTGCTGGGGAGCTTAAGGATTAA
>CAZPBV010000331.1:2078-3715 GCA_964584675.1 uncultured Bdellovibrionales bacterium | reverse complement strand
TAATAGTGCCGCTTTGTGACTAACCGGGGTGAGAAACGCAACTGATGCCGCCAACGCCACCCCCATGACGAGCGGATACGGCGAAACTTTGAGCGTACCGGCCATCGAGATGGCGAGAGGGCCAAGAATAATAACCGAAAGCGAGCCATCTAGTAACTGACTCACAAAACTGCTAACGACCATCAGTAGTCCTAAGGCAATCATTGGACTGTTCGTCCCAACTACCGCCATGAGTTCCTTCCCCACAAAAGAGGCAGTACCTGTTACATCCATGGCAAGGCCAAAAGGCAATAGTAGGGCAAGCAATATCACAATGCGCCAATCCACTTCTTGATATACTTGCTCAACTCTCACCACTCGCCCAAGAACAACGACGATGGCACCCAGAAATGCCGCTATCTCAGGTGGGGCAACTCCTGCAGGTGGCAGTCCAACCAGCAATAGGAGAGCTAAACATACGATCCATGATTGCTTTGTCCACCGAGGATCTTCCCCATAATCCGATAGACAGGCAAAATCGTGCTGTTGCTGGATGCCTCGCAGGCGGTCCGACGGTCCCTGCAGAAGTAGAACATCCCCGAATCTTAGAACCAACCGGGACAAGCGCGCTCTGATTGGCCTCCCTTCCCGCCACACCGCCAAGGCCTGATACCCGAAGCGTTCACGGAAATGATTTCCCGCGAAAGTCGTGCCAATGAGGGCCGAACGGGGGGTTAAAATTGCCTCGACGAGCCTTGTCTCGGGATCACTTATCGCTCGTTCGATATATTGCTGCGCATCCGTCTCGGAAAGCAGCGCGAGCTCAGTGAGCGCTGCTATAAAACGAAGCTGTTGTTCATTACCGACAGCAATAAGCTCGTCACCATCCAAGATCGGAGCATCGGGATCCTCGGAGGGCAAAAAATTCCCCTGGCGATATATCCCAATGATAGCGACTCCAAGGACTTGCCCCACTCGTAAGCGGCGCAATGAAATGCCACCTCTTGACGAAACGGATTCCATCCGAATACAAAGGAGACTATCCGCAATGACCTCGTGCAACTCCGAAGCTACTAGTAGGTCCGGCGCCAAATACGAATTCCGCAAGTCGTCAATAGCCCGGGGTGCCCCAACAATTCTTAGAACATCGCCACGCTGCAGCGCTATCTCGCCCAGATTAAATTCTGAGAGTTCCCCTTCTCGTTCAATCCCAATTACACGCACTCCGAGCGATTGATGTAAACCAAGCTCTGCGATTGTCTTCCCCCACCACGCTTCGTTCGCAACCCTAAGCCGTAGGACTGAATAATGCAGCCACAGCGGGATGTCCCCGGCCCGCTCAACGCGGGCATGCTGAAATACTTGAAGCGCCTCCATCTCCGTTATCCGTCCACCAAGCACCAACAGATCGCCGGCCCGCACAATCTCTTGTGCGCGCGGCGAAGTGTGAGTGAGCGTCCCCCTTTCTATCGCAATAACTTGACAACCTAAGCGTCTCCCCAATTCGGTTTGATCAAGTCGCATGCCATCAAGTGAAGCGCCTTCCGGAACATGGCAGACGAATATACGTTCAAATAGGCGGTACCACTGGCTAATGTCAGCACCGCTACTTTTCCTAGGCCCGTCTCCTTACGCATGAGATCCACCAGGTACGCAAT
>CAZPBV010000331.1:0-2068 GCA_964584675.1 uncultured Bdellovibrionales bacterium | reverse complement strand
TAATGCCTCGCAAATCTCGAAATAAAAATAGCCCCGACAGCCAAGCTCAAACAGCCCAGCACCGAGAAGTCGAAAAACCTAAATGTCCCATATCCAGCCTCCTCAAGGACCTGTGATGCCAGTAAATTTGGAGGTGTTCCAATGAGGGTAGTCATACCACCCAAAATGGTTCCCCAAGCAAGCGGAAGCAATAGTCGAGACGCTGAAAGTTGGCCGCGAGTAGCCACTAACATTGCTGTTGGGATAAGCAAGGTAGTGGCTGCAGTATTATTCATGCAGCTTGAGAACAATGCCCCCAACAGGGTCATTCCCAGAACCGCCCGTCCCTCGTCGCCACGGCACCAACGCTCGACGAAGGTAGCCAAGAGGTTAGATAAACCACTCTCCCGAATGGCGGTAGAAATAAAGAAAACACACACCAAGGTAACAACCACCGGCGAGGAGAAGCCAGAAAAAGCTTGGCGCGGCGACAGTATGCCGGAAAGGATGAGACTAAGAAGCCCCAGACCAGCTACCACATCCCGGGAAACCCGTTCGGTCAAAAAGCCCCACGCCATAAGCGCAAGAACGAGGAGAAAAAGGACGCTATCAATTCCCACGATCGGATTCTGCACCACCATTACGTAACAAAAAAGTATTCATTTTTGCGCTAGGAGCCCGGGCCCTAACCGGCAAGAGCCTACATTTCTCTCCACCAACTTGTGTTTGCCGCGGCGAACCTACAGACATCCCATCCCAGGGTTTGCCGCAGTTGACTTGATATTGAGGGAGTGATAATCGCTTTACCTGAGCCGCACTTCTATATTATTGAGATTCTTAAGCTCGCAAGGAAGATACAGAGTATGAAAGTGAGAAGTTGCAAAGTCTTAGCGCTTGTTTTTGTGATTACTTTTCTTTGTATAGAGGAGGCTTGCTTCGCCCAAATGCCCCCATCGACCGCGCCAAATTCTAACGCTAAGTGTCAACGGATCTGTGGCCGAACAGGCTTTTTCTGTTCTCTTCTTGCCGACTGCATGGACGATCTAGCAGCGGGTCCGTGCGATGTGGAATGCGTCGCTTGTTGGGATGCTTTGAACGCTTGCGATCAGTGTCTTGGCCGGAAAGTAACCCTTCCGAATCCACAGCCACTAAGCTGGTGGGATGCCTGGACTCAATGGGGAAATATTTGGGGTATTCCACCTGCTTGTCCGATGTCAGGTGGCTCAGGCCGATAATCGCGCCCAGATAATAGTACCCCCCCCTGGCGATCCTTCAAAAGTACACCTGATCAAAAGTCTAGCTGGGGCACCTTGGGAGTGCCCTTCGCCGTGGCGATGTTCAGCCAGAAACACGGGCTGTATGCGTCGCAGTCCCACACTCAGGACATCGCCCTGAGGTATTTCCTGCGAGGTTATAGCCGCAACAAGTACAGTGCCCACTCACAGGCTCCTGTTTCCGCAGGTAGTGATACCAAAACCACCACCCGAGCCCGATACAAATGACGGCGAGCAGTGACATGCCCCATTCAACACCAGGACCAGTGCTCTGAATGGCGACAAATCCAAGCGATGAAATGACGAGCGCACTCACCGCCAGCGCAAGCAGTAGTATCGTCAGCCAACGACTCTTCACGGAGAACCTCCTTTGTCAACCCCCAACCAAAAACTACCAAAAGCCCCCAGCTCCACACACTACGTGTCTGGAGGAGAAAGCAAAAAAACCAAAGGAATGCTCTATTACCCAAGTAGGAGACAAGAATCTATAACGATGGCACTATATCCGACTCTGAGCCGAAAAGCTACCAAGGCACGACTACTTGGTGTATTTCGCCTCAAACGGGGTAGCCCCCGGAGCCACCTTAATTCGACCATTAGCTGCCAGATGTCTTACAGTAAAAAATATTGACTCCGCCCCGTCGGGGAGGCCAAGAGCAGCTGCGATCTCGTCAACAGTTTGTGGCGTAGATTTCTTTTCAAGACACCCAACAACCTTTGCCTGCAGCTCCAACACTTGAGCGGCGGCTTTCTTGCCGGCCTCCACGCCGGGCTGATGGTAAGCGTTAATGTTAACTAGGGAAGCGTAATACCCA
>CAZPBV010000330.1:0-3719 GCA_964584675.1 uncultured Bdellovibrionales bacterium | reverse complement strand
GGAATGCCCGCGTGTTGTTTGGCGGCAAGGGTATTCGTGTGTATTGCTGGCTCTCAAGTTCATCTAAACGAGCGCCGATATTGAGAAATGAGGGGATACAATGTTTCTATACCAACCTCCACAACTCGAAAGAAAAGTAAAAGCAATGGTTGGGGGCTCTCCTGACCGAAGAACAGAGAGCACCGTGGAGTACCTGAGTCGAGGAGGACTTCCTGTAAATCCCGCAGTCCTTGATGGAATAAAACAAAAACTTCAGGCCGGGCAATTTAAGGAAAATCGCAATGAGTTAATTGAAGACCTGAAAAGCGATCCTTCCTTGTATCTTTACTCAGCAAAGCATTTGCACAAGTTTGTGGATGATGTCGGATCCGGAATTTTTCCAGAGGCGACCCTGCGTGCTTTGAGCGAAGAGAATCTTGCACGGCTCTTCGATGTGACCGAGGGCGAGATTTCGATCCATCGCGTACGAAACATCTCTTCCGCACAAGCCCTACGATTGCAACACTCTATCATCAGTTCGCGTACTGCTGAGACTCTCGCAGAAAAAGTCGAGGTTAACCCCGAGGCTGCCTTCTCGACTGCTCTCTTGAGACAGTTGGGCCTCAATTTGATGGCATGGAACTATCCCCAGCAATATGCAAAGGCGCTTCGGACTCAAAAAAAGGGCCATGGCACCATCGAGGAGGAGCTTGAGCGTCTTCTGGGGGTAACACCTATGGAAATAGCGCAGAGACTTGCAAGTCAGTGGAGGCTTCATCCAGAGCTGCGGCATGGACTCGAGGGGCGCACGGGAAGTGAGAAGGTTGCCGAGGGCAACCCCTCTCGCATGGGGTTGAGTGAAATCTGTGAATTGGCGGAGCTCTTTGCTAAGGCGAACGATGTTACTTCTTATCCTGGCGCCGATGAAGCCTGGTCAACCGTTGAAGAATCGGTGAAAAGGGAGTTTGGCGATGAGGTCTTTGAGACAGTTGCCGGGAGGATCGAGTGTTCACTCGAACGATTTGAACAATGTGGGATGGATCGATTCACTCCTTCTTTTTTTGAGCGATCTGAGACCCCTGAGGGAGACGGGGGATCCCCTCAACTGCGACTACGCACCAATCCAATTGTTGATCGTCTTCCCATTGCCTCCCAGAACTTGATTGCAACTATGTATAATAACTTGGACCATGACACTAAAGTCTCGGTTGGCGCTCTCAGAGTACTGGTGGAGAATGTTATCACCCAACTGGGATTTTTGAGAGGCTGTCTTTTTGTTGTTGATGAAGGGCGTCGACTTGTTCAACCGGCGCTCCGTATCGGCGACCTGCCCTTGACCTCGTACCCTTCGAGTAGGCTGCATCAAAATAATCTTATCACGGCATCCGTTGAGTCCATCATTCCTGTGATGCAGCGCGGCCTTGGGGTTGATGGAATGGGGCGTTTGCAGGTGGCCGGGGGGTTGGGGGCCACAAAGCCTTTGGCAGTGCTTTATCTCGAGTCAGACGGAGAGTTCTTTGAAAGCACTGAACACGATCCATTGGCGTATTTTCACTGCTTTCGATACTGTTTCATGCACAGTCTTGGCTTAGACCCTGTAAAATCACGATAGGGGTGGAGCATAGCGTCTGATGCTACCAGATTTGCGCCGCTTCACCCGCGAATCGAATTTTAAGCAGTTCCATCGAGGGCCATTTATGCCCCTCCGAGCAGATGTCGGGCAATGAGAACGCGCTGAATTTGATTTGTGCCCTCGACGATTTGAAGCATTTTCGCATCACGCATCAGTTTTTCAACCTTATATTCACGAACATAGCCCGCCCCCCCGAGCAATTGAACCGCATCAGTGGTTATGCTCATTGCGGCATCGGTGGCAAAACACTTGGCCATGGACGTCAGGCGGCGCGACTCGGGCATTTGGCCGTCGAGCGCATGAGCGGCCTCACGAGTAAGCAAGCGAGAAGCTTCTAGCTTCATGCTCATGTCCGCCAGCATGAACTGGAGCCCCTGAAATTCAATTAGCTTTTGTCCAAATTGTTCGCGATGCTTGAGGTGCTCCACCGCATGGTGCAGGGCAGTTCGAGAAATGCCGTTGGCACACGCAGCTATATTGACCCTGCCGCCGGCAAGGCCAGTCATTGCCGCTTTGTATCCTTGATGAAGCTCACCGAGAAGAGTATCAGGAGCTAAAGACAGCTCATCGAACACAAGGCTTGCAATTGGTGAAAGCTCGCACCCCATCTTTTTCTCGGGCTTGTGAATGACCATCCCTGGAGGAGGCTTTCCCCCGGGAGTATTAACGACAAAGGTTGATATGCCGTTGCTCGGGGAACCTTCCTCAAAGGGCTTGGTGCGCGCAAAAACAATATAAATGTCGGCAAACCCGGCACTTGTAATGTAGCACTTGTCTCCCTTGATACGGTAACTTGATGGTGACCTTGGGTTACCTATAATCTCCGCGATAGTCTTGAGTCGAGCAGCATCAGAGCCGGCAGATGGTTCTGTTAAAGCAAAAGCTCCCAAATGTTCGCCGCGCGCCAGGGGCGGGAGGAGTTGCTGCTTTTGCGCGAGGGTGCCGAGGCGGCTAATAATGCCGCACACCATGTTATGGACTGACAAAAAAATAGCCGGACCGAGATCAACAGCGGCAATCTCTTCTGCGATCGCTGCGCATGTGGACATGTCGAGGCCTAGGCCCCCGTACTCTTCGGGTACCGAAATGCCCGTGAGCCCGAGTTCCGCAAAAGCTCCAAAGATTTCGCGCGGAACAGTATTGAAGAATCTTTCATTCTGGTACTTTGGGATTTCGCGTTGGGCAAGTTTTGACACACTGGCGACCATTTCTTGCAAATCACAATCCATTTTCAAACACCATTTCTTAGCCATTTGTGATAAAAGTTAATTAAAATTCACTTAAATTGCGCAGCGATATGCGAAACACTTAAAGTATATCGGAGTCCACTAGAAATTTCACATCTAATGAATATTTTAAAGCTTGACGGAAGTACTCAAGAGTGTGAGCTTTTGTCGTAAGCGAGGCCACTCCTGTAATGCGGATTGCCGCGTTGCGTGTGGCTTTTTTGAGGCCTAGATACTAGGCTTTGGATGTTTTGGGTGGGATGAGGATGTAGTCATGCCACCGCTTCAGATGGTTATGCTCGCTTGTGGTTTTTTAAGTAGTTTGGTTACAAAACGTCGATTCTGTGTGTCATGTTGGTAAATTATTAGGAGATAAAAGAGCCATGCGTAAAGCAATTATACTCGCTTCTGCGGCAGTGCTCCTGACCCCCGTTGTTTCTCAGGCCAAAACGCTTGAGGAACTCTTGGTAGAAAAGGGAGTAATCACTAAGGCGGAGGCATCGGGTGCATCCAGCGCAGCTGGAACTAAGGTCTACTGGAACAAGGGAACTCGTGTCGAATTTCCTGACAATGGGTTTACCTTTGGGATCGCTACCTTCTTGCAGGAGCGATATACATTCACCGATGCAGACGAAGATTCTGGTGAGAAAAACACATCGAGTTTTGAAGTTCAAAAAGCTCGTATCGTAGTTTCCGGAACAGCTCTGCATAACGAGTTCTCGTACTATTTGCAGCCTGATTTTGTGGGCGACCATGCTGATGGTAAGAATACTACCCATCTGCGCGATGCCTACGTGACGTGGCATGCTTGCGACTGGGCTGATCTAAAGATTGGTCAATTTAAGACCTTGATCAATCATTCATATAACACATCAGATTGG
>CAZPBV010000329.1:0-3733 GCA_964584675.1 uncultured Bdellovibrionales bacterium | reverse complement strand
GAGACCCTTCTACGGGCATCTATTAGTGAGGGCCTTATTGACAGGCGCAAGGCGGCTGACATTCAATCGCTCAGTAACAGCGACAGGAAAATTGTAGAGCTCAATTCCCTTAGCACTTCCATAGCCAACATATATAATGAAAGGGCCGTTGAGCATAAAATAGAAGATCTCGTGAATAGCGGCGCCATCACCCACGCACGAGCTCTCCAACTTCGAGCAATTGCCCAGCTATCCGAACGTCAAGAGGCAGTTGAAAGTGAGGTCACCACCAATCGCAAGAAAGCATTTATTCGGTCCTCGATTACTAAGGCGGTAACGCTCAATTTTGAAACTGAGGAGGAGTATGCAAGACAACTGAAAGAGTGTTGCGACTTGGATGGCCAATACGCCCTTGCCAGGCGCATCGCCCGCACCATCAAACTGCACGCAAAGATTCTCCATTTGCTTGACGAATCCGCCTTTCTCTTTCCAGATCACCAGGACTTTGAAGGTTTTTTTACCATTAACCCTCGATTGACCACCAACGAGCTTCAAAGGCTCCTCGAAGATGAGATAGCTCCGAGCGCCGATCAGGCGCGGTATTTTCGCAGAGTAATCGAGAAAGCCAGGGACATGAAATTGATCTCTGACAGCCAAGCCGCCTTGTTTTTGGACTGCGGCCACAAATATATGGATCAAATAGAAAGTCTTGATGAAGAGGTCACCTTTCGAACCAGACGCGATGCGATCATTGCGGAGGCTTTCGATGCCGGTCTTATCAGGCGCGAGGAAAAAATCGCGCTTCTGACAAAAACTTCTAAGGAAAGGCTTGAGCGGCGCCTTGAACGCCTCGAACGACAACTAACCTTAAACAGTGAATGCGATGAAGTCTTGCAGGATGCCATTGAGTTTGTAGTTATCACCCCTCTTGCCGGCGCCAATCTCATGAAGATTCCCCATTTGGATGCACGAAGGAGCGCGCTTGTTGAAATTGCCGAACACGTCGAATGCGAGCACCAGCTCAGAACGGAGGCCCAACGAGCAATGAAAAAGGGCATTATAGATGACGACACCTATCAGTTAGTGTTCTCCGCTTCCAGCCGGGAGCTTCGGCTATGGGGGCTACGCGAGATTTCTCGCGAGCTGAGCAGACATTCGGATGCTCCCAAACCACATCAAAATAGTGTTACGGGATCCTGATTGTTTTGAAATGAGGTGGCTGACGCCCGGTCCCCCAACACTTTCTATATGGATAAACAAAACCTCTGATTTTCCTGTTCAGTTCTCATACCGTATAGCCGAGATGATTAAAAAGAAAAATTCCGGTATACGCCAAAAGGAGAACTACTCATGAAGAAACTCGGTCTTACACTCGCGATTGCATTACACGTAGGTGGACTTTCAGCCGTGCACGCGCTCTCACTGGAGCTCGTCAATAGGAGCAACTGGGACATTCACGAACTTTATTTTTCTCCGGCAGACCAGAAATCCTGGGGGCCTGATCAGCTTGAGGACGAAATTATCAAGCACGGCGAGACATTTAAATTGACAAAAATTTCCAAGGGAAACTATGACGTCAAATTTGTTGACGAAGATGGAGACTCCTGCGAGGTCGAAGATGTCGATTTCACATCCTCTGAGCGATTTGTGTTGACTGAGAATGCCTTACTTGGATGCCAGGAAGCTACTGCTGAAGCCTCAGAGGATGACTCTGACGAGGGATAACCTAATCTCCGCGCCAGTTACGCGGAAGCCCGACGGCGTCGACCAAGATAGCTCGTTGAGTTTGCAATAACTAAAAAAATCGTGGCAATTGTATGTACGCCACCGCATTCTATGGCCTGCTTTAACGATGAATACCCATGTACTACTACATTCAACATGGCTTGCGGCAAAAAGGAGTCAATCCGGCTCGGCGGACTACTCCGATTGAGAAAGCTGTTGACGGCGCGGTAGGAATCTGGCGCACCGCGATAGGCTGAGGAATCGAGAAGAAAGTTACGATTCAGATCCACATTGGACTCATTAAAGCGCCGAAGGTGCGCCATCCCCCAGGGATTGAGTCCATGAATAAAGACTACCGCCTGGTTTGGGCCTACAGCCAGCGACTCACTCTCGACTATTGCACTTTGAATTGCGCTTCCTGCGTAGCCTTCCACGCCATGAGTTCCGCTGATATGCAGGAGAACTTGTTCAGGGTCATGTGCTCCAACCCAAAGCATATCTATCGCCAGCTCTTCGCCGGCCGGACCTCGTGCGGCGATTGGACATGACTGTAGTGCGACCTGCATGGCCTTCGCCGTCGGGCTCGCTTCCAGATTTCGCGAAGCCTGTAGAAACCTGTTACGGAGGACGACATAGCTTGGGGGAATGATTCCGCCCTCGCGAACGGGGACCTTACTCTGGAAATATTCGTATGCCACACAAATGACGAGGGAAATGGTCGCCAATGCAAGCCAATAGATAAATCGCACAGTCGATAGTTCCTCTCCAATACGTACTCGGCAGCCCTTATCTCATTTCGCCGTATTGAGCAAGCTCGCTCTTCCGAGAAGGCAGCCTCACAAGGTAGCGTCCAGCCCGCCTGGACCGTTGTGTATGGTGCACCAAGAAAGTTCGAGAAGGGCGTCGCCGCCCCTCTCAGGGGCAAGCGTCTTGGCGAAGCCAAGCGCTGGGGTGGTATAGCGACGCGTGGACTCCCTTCGCTCTCGCTCAGGGACTGGACTCGAACCACGGACCCCCGAAATATGAGTTCAAGGAAGTGGTAGTGATGACGCAGAGTTGTGCAAGCATGTCAGTGAGTTATGTGTTGCGAGGTGTTGAGAAAAGTTGCGATTTCTTGCCCTCCCTGTCACGCCGTTGTCACATGAAAAACATAAATAATTCTTGACTGCTTGTCTCATTTTTGAGACACTTGCACAGGTGAAAGATGCAATATTCCATGAAAAGGCCTTGGAGGAATTGCGGACTTTCTCTAACGAGGTACGGCGCGAAATTGGTGAGGCAATTAGAGATCTGCAACGCGGGATCACCCTTGCAATGCCAATTTCAAAGCCAATGCCATCAGTTGGTATTGGGGTCAGTGAAATTCGAGTTCGGGATGAACATGGGATTTATCGAGCATTTTACTACACCAAATCGGTGCGAGGTATTTTGATTTTTCATATATTTACCAAGAAGACCCAAAAGACGCCTGCAAACGAAATTAGTTTAGGCCGGAAAAGATTGCGAGAGATGCTTTATGAACAAAAAGAGTAAACATATTACTGTTCGAACCGCAGAGGAGCTGGCAGAGGCCCTTGGACTTTCTCAGGAAGATGCGGTTGAGATGGAGATGAGAAGTGAGCTTACGGCTAAAATCATTGCGGTCGTTAAGAAAAAGAAGCTCACACATGTTGCTGTTTCCAGGCTTGCTCAAACCTCTCGTACGAGAGTAACTGCCTTACTCAATGGCAATACAAAAAACATTTCAACTTCCCTTATGATTAGAATATTGGCCGCCCTTGGCGTGAAAACTAAACTAGTATACGTTCCCTCGAAACTCGCAGCATAGGTGCTTTAAGACAATGACAACTGTGCTGCGGTAGGTTGCGAGACGATACCATTCTACCCTTTTTGCACAGATTTTTCGGTGGTTGCTGGACAGCTATTTGTAAATGACTCAGCAGTTACAAAAGAAGTTGCTTGGCAGAAAACATGGCGTCTTGGCGAAGCCAAGCGCTGGGGTGGTATAGCGACGCGTGGACTCCCTTCG
>CAZPBV010000328.1:1208-3744 GCA_964584675.1 uncultured Bdellovibrionales bacterium | reverse complement strand
CACGGCCGCATAAAGCACCACCCCCAACACCAGATAGGACGAGATTGACCACAGTACCCATGTGAATGATACGAGCTTAATGATAGAGTTGAAGATGATGAGCAGGAACGAGAGACTTGAGGTGGTAAATGAACGCACATCCTCTTCTATTCGTTGATCAGGATTATCAATGCCTCCATGCCAGCCCAGTCTATAGTACGCGCAGCCTGTAAAGTATTGATTTAGAATACGATGACTCAACCAGCGCCGCCACATGAGTCCAAGACGTTCTTCGGTGTATCGGTAAAGGACCACCACCGGCGTGGCGAGAGCGAATGCCCCGAGGTACCTATAGAGGTGATGCATAAACTGCTCGCTTTCCTTTAGGGAAAGCGCTGTCATGAAGTCTCGACCCACGTAGCTCATCAACACGTCAAGTCCACTTATCGAAATAGAGAAAAGCGCCAGGAGCGCAAGCATGCCGCAGGCCTTGAGCCGCAACTCGGAAACAAAAAAGGGGACGGCTAACCGGCGCAATCGAGAAATAGCCAGCCGGTCAAATCGAGCAGTTGTCATGACTATCTTGCCGCTTAAGACACATACTCGCCTTGATCTTTTACTATTTTCCTTTCGTAATCTTCCCAGGCAATGGCAAAGGGCCCTCGTCGATCCAAGAGTTCCTTAAAGGAGCCCACTTCCTCGATTTGGCCGTGGCGAACAAAAACGATTTTATCGAAGAGCGGAACCAAAGCCAGGCGGTGACACGCGGTGATGACGGTCCTGTCCGCAAAATGATGCAGAATGCCATGAAAAATAGCCTTTTCCGTCATAGGGTCGAGACTAGACGTGGGCTCATCAAGCAGAATAAGATCCTTGGAGGAAGCCCGCAGCAAGCCGCGTGCCATGGCGACACGCTGCTTCTCGCCGACCGAGAGGTTGAGACCCTTCTCCGCAAGGTCGCTATCCCAGCCGCGCGGAAGCTTCTCAATAATGCCCTCGATCTTGCATAGCGAACTAAAGAACGTAATTGCCTCCGGGGGGAAAGATTCTCCCATGGTCAAGTTATAACGAACTGTCTCAGAAAAAATCTCCGGTTCTTGGGGCAGGAGGAGGGTAGTGGCAGCGACGTTCTCCAAGGTGACAGGAGTGTTGGAGTCTAGTGTAATAGAAACGCGTTCAGGACTGAGCATTCCCGCAAGGATCTTGAGGAGCGTTGACTTGCCGCCGCCGCTCGGGCCTACAAGGGCAATTTTATCGCCACGAGCAAATTCAAAGTGCATACCCCTCAGCCCGGCAGTTTCTGTCCCCGGATATCGAAATTCGAGGTCGCGCACTTGCATCGAATGCCAGGAAGCCAGGGGAAGAAGCGTGCGAGCGGGCGCGCTATGTTGGGTTGATTCCCGAAGAATCTTGTCGGCGTCTTCATAGGCGGTAGCCGATTCGACCAGTCCGCTATAGTAACCGGTAAAAGATCCGATAGCCTGAAAGATCTTATCAAGGTAGTTCATGAGGACATACACTTGTGCGACATCAAACGGCCCTTTAAAACCCTCATGGCCGTAAAAGTAAATCAATAGAGATGTACCCAAAACCACGGCATAGCCGAATCCGACGCTGCCCCACTTGAGCTCAGTAAACAAGGAAATTCGCTTACTGATGCCCAGTCCTTGCGGCTGATGGGATCGAAGATATGATTGCGCGCCTTTCTCAAGCCGCAAGGTTTTGACGGTTACGATGTTAAATAAGTAGTCGACGCAGGTGCGATTGAGAGTGTCATAGAACGTGTTGTTTGCCCGAATATTCCCGGTGAGCTTTTTGTTGAAGAGTATCATAACCAGAACAGTGACCACACCCATCGCAAGGACATTAAGGGCCACCCACAGGTCAAGAGCGAACAAGGCGATGCTGGCAAAGGCAAATTTCACTACACCTTCCACAATTTGCCAGATGTAGTTTCCAATAACGGCATCGATTGCTCCAACAGACCGGTGTAACTTGCTCAAATTTTCGCCGGAATGGTGGTTTACATGCCAACGCAGTGGAAATCCTAAAAAGGTTTCAAACATGCGGGACAGCGTTCGCATGCGAACATGGAAGGCGACAATGTTTTGAAGATAACGCCCGTAGTGATGACAAAAGGTATAAGCGAGTCGAAGACCAATGTAGGCCCCCACTCCGTACAGGCACAACTCATACGCAAGCGGAGTAAAACCATGTTGAACGAACACACCGAGAATATATCCAATTGCCCATGGGACGAGCAGGTCAAGTGAGTAGGCCAAAACGAAAAGAATCAAGAAAGCAAAAAAGCGAGGTCGCACCTGGCTTGTTGCCTCCCAGGATGCTCGGACCAGGGTGCGCATGGAGGTTGACAGCCGCTGATTCATGGTATGCCTTGTTTCCGTCGGCGATGTAATCTCAAGGTTTCGTTAGCCTGTAGAGGATATCATACTCGCCGCCAATGGATTCGCCTGGCTCGTACAGCCGCTGCAACGTCAAGTAGAGTTCATGGCAAAGGCCTCATCGGCCCTTGCAGCTTGCGCAGCGAGTATTTGTC
>CAZPBV010000328.1:0-1198 GCA_964584675.1 uncultured Bdellovibrionales bacterium | reverse complement strand
TCGTTCCTCCGGAGGTATACTTGCAGCCACTCAAAATACGGGTCTTTTGAGTGGCTGCAAGTATATAATAAAGAAAAGAAAGGTCTAGAGCGTGCCCCCAAATATTATGGGTGCCTACTATGAACAATTTTTTGAGCGGGGGAACTCTTCCCTGTGAGAAGCATAATAGTCTCGTTTGACAAAAATCACGGTTTCATCACGTGTCTCGGACGGGTGAGCGCTTTCTTCGTCATATACCTGGCACCATAAGCCCTCGGTTAGAAGCAGAGAAACGAACGGACTCGCCTTTTTCCACAGAATAGTCTCCGGCTTAACCAGCTTTCTATATTCTTGCCAATTTTCACTGCCACGCATAGCCGCGCTATAAGCTTCCCAAACTTGTTCCGTCATAACATTGGTGCGGCCATCAATTGGCACCAGGAACTGAGGCTCGCCACGACTGTCACTGAAACGGTACATCAGATATCCTCCGTGACCGAAGCCCGCTAGAATTGGGTGGGGGAGGTCATGACCTTGAATGAAGTCCACGGCCCGGGCAGGAACCACAGAATACAATAATGGCGAATGCCACACGCTTGAAACATTGACTATGGACATGCAGACAAATACGAAAGAAAGACCCTGACGTGGAATGAGTTCTACGGCGTTCTTTAACTTTGTAATGGCAATTGAAAGATGGCCGAATGCGCAAGGAGAGATGGCTATATCTTTCTCGCTGGCAGACTTCCAAGCCAGAGCTATAAGGGCGCACAGGGCAATAACGGCAAACGGCAGGAACTTAACTACTGCCAAAGCACCGAGACAGAATCCGAGCCCCAGCAAGCCTTGTCCGATACGAATACTACGCGGCTGAATGTGTAACATGAAGAGAAGCAAGGTGGCCGCAAGAATAAGGAAGCTTGTCGAGTACTGAAGGATGGTTGCCGGCTGGAACTCTGCTATCGCCTTAAAGTGCAGTGGGTGTCCGGTCTTATGAAAAAATGTCAGCCATTCTCCTCCAAAATATGGGGTGCAGAGCGTTCCTAAGAATCCAACAGCCGCCGCAATACTTGCCTGTTTAAGCTGTCCGCTATCAGTCCACCTATGGGGGGCAAGCCACAAGAAAACGGCTGCGAGCCCAAGAATACTGCTAAGATGTGTATTCGCCCAAAGTGCCATCACGATAACAAGCAGAGCGAGGAGTTGAGGCGAATTCCCT
>CAZPBV010000327.1:0-3773 GCA_964584675.1 uncultured Bdellovibrionales bacterium | reverse complement strand
ATGTAGGCACATCTGTTGGTGCCGCCGTTGGTGTAGCACCTCGATCCAACCCCTCCAATGAAATTCAACCGTGGGATCAATGCGCAGGGTCGATCGGTGGTGGGTAATGATGGGTCTGGACAATATGGGCCGCGCTCGGGTGCCGTGAACTCCTATGACAATGGTGTTAACGACAACGACTGGAATGATGACAATGCTAATGACAATCTTGTCGTCGCGGGCGCTTCTCCCCGGAACTTCTGTCTCCTCTTTTTTTGGCATCTTCACTTGGCAGTAAAGATCGCATTTTATTTTTGCTTCAGGCTTTTCATCCAGCCACCAAGCATGCGACCGATCTCGTCAACTGCTTGCTGAAGAGTGATATATTTTTTCTGGTTAATGGCTTTTACATCAAGCGAGAGGCGAAGAAATATGCGAAGCATATCGACTCGTGCACTCACTCGGATGAGATGATCGGCTCTTTTCTCTGGGGGGAGGTAGCCTACTTGAAGGAGTCCTTCGAGGACATCGAGCGCCGAATTTTCAGAGCGTTGCCACAGGGTATAACGCTCCATTTTGGGAATGCTCTTTTCCAAGGCATGAACGGCACGGTAAAGTTCATAGGTTTTATGTATGATTGGAATATCGAATTGTTGCACAGTAGTGAAATTTTACCATGAGGACTTTCAGTAACCTATTTAATGAAATGGTTTCAGCCGAGGCGCTTTTTGCGGCTTGGAATGAGTTCCGACACGGGAAAACAAAGAGGGCAGACGTCCAGGAATTTGGGCGTCACGTTGAGAAAAACATTTTTCGTCTATGTCGCGACCTTGTAGGTAAGCGCTACAAACATAGCCCGTATGAATCGTTCTTTATCCATGACCCCAAGCTGCGCCATATTCGTAAAGCCTGCGTGCGAGATCGATTAGTGCATCAGGCTGCCTACACGGTGCTGGTGAGAATATACGAACCAAAATTTCTACATCACATCTATTCAAGCAGGCTTGGCAAGGGCACGCACAAGGCGGTAAACGCTCTTCGAGAAATGACCTGGAAGGTGAGTAAGAACCTCACGCGACCTTGTTGGTCGCTCAAATGCGATGTTCGAAGGTTTTACGATACTGTGGACCACGAGATTCTACTTGGCATCTTGAAAAGGACTATTAGCGATCAAGATGCGCTTTGGTTGCTTCAAGAGATAATTGAGAGCTTTGATCACGAAGGGACGCCAGGCAAGGGCCTTCCCATCGGAAATCTCACCTCACAGATTTTTACCAACATTTACCTCAATGAATTTGATCAGTTCGTGAAGCATGATCTTCGGATTAAGCACTACATTAGATTTGCGGATGATATAGCGTTGCTTTCTCCATATAAGTGTGAACTCCAGGAGCTCCTTCCAAAGCTAAAGGAATTTCTCTTCAGCAGGCTTAAGCTTGAGCTTCACCCGAAAAAGATCACTATCCGGCCGCTCAAGCAGGGAATTGATTTCCTTGGCTACGTTACTTTGCCTCATCACCGTGTACTTAGAACAAAGACCAGGAGGCGGATGAAACGTAAGCTCTCTGAGCGGCTCGCGCAGTATCAAAATGGAGCCGTTCCAGAAGACTCAATAAACCAAACACTTCAGTCGTACCTTGGAATGCTCTCTCACGCCCATACTTACGAATTGCAGCAGGAGACCAAGAACGTGTATTTCTGGAGATAATGTTTTATTAGTGAATTCAAGTGGTTCTATGCTTGTTAAGCAACATAATCCAATTTATGTTGCACATTAGGGAAGAGGTGTTTCTCAACCAAATACATGCCGAAAAAACATGGAATAACTAATGAAGACCCGCGACAAGCAGTTGCTGGAGCTTGAATTAAGCCGCCTGCCCTCCATCATCTTGAACGCGGGCGATGATGCAGTAAAAAAATTTCTTGAGTTTTTTACTGCCAGTATCCGGAATAAGAATACCAGGCTCGCATATGCACGGGCTATTGGGCAGTTTTTTATGTGGTGTGAAAGCCGGAATCTTAATCTCTTTAGCATTCAGCCGATGACTGTGGCCGCTTACATTGAACAACACAAAGGATCGCCACCAACGGTAAAACAGCATCTTTCTGCCATTCGGTAGTTATTTGATTACCTCCTGATTGGGCAAATTGTATCATCAAACCCCGCCTCCCCTGTTAAGGGACCAAAGCACATGGTTAAGAAAGGCAAAACCCCGGTGCTGAGCGCTGAGGAGGCGCGCACTCTGCTTAAAAGTATCGACGTTTCGTCCTTAATCGGCCTACGCGACCGCGCGCTTATTTCGATAATGCTTTTTTCGTTTGCTCGAATTAGTGCAGTACTTGGCATGCGGGCCACAGATTTCTTCCGGGCAAAGAAGCGCTACTGGATAAGGCTCCATGAAAAAGGAGGAAAATTTCACGAAGTCCCGCTTCATGACGAAGCTAAGCAGAATCTTCTTGAGTATATCGCAGCATCTAGAATTGGAGATCAAAAGAAAGTCCACCTTTTCCGCACCATTCGCGGACAAAGTAAGAGGCTTAGTAATCGCGCCCTTACTCGTACCGAGGCGTTTCGGATGGTCAAGCGAAGATGCAAGGCTGCCGGACTTCCAGCAAATATTTGTAATCACTCTTTTCGTGCGACCGGAATCACCGTATACCTTGAAAATCAAGGCGAGCTTGAGCATGCTCAATATATTGCTGCTCATGAATCACCGAATACAACTAAACTTTACGACAGGAGGAAGGAAAATATTGCAATAAGCGAGATTGAGAAGATACGATTCTGAATAGCCTCAAAGCGCCAAAATGCGAGGGTCGTTTTTGAGTTAACTCGCTGATTTAGCCCCGGAATACGGAATTTCTGTGGCGGTTTTCGACCCTTTTAGCAGTAATACCCGATATTCAATTTTTCCTACTTCAGGGGAATCCTCCGGCGCCCTAAACTTAATGAGCCACTCTGGCGCCGAAAGGTCACTATCACCAATATATAAATTCCCTTTATGCTCCTTTGCAATAATTTTAGGCCGTATGCCGTTGGGTGATGCCCCGCCTGAAAGGAACTCTTCTAAAACGTCGCTCGGGGTTCCAGCAAGAATCGGTTCCACTCCTTCTTCCAAGGCATCCAGGTCAATGAGTCCATGAGCCCATTTCTCCTTTGGCCTCAGTGACGGCTCAAAGGATAGGGCTCCCATTGCTCTATCGCCAATGCACTGGAGCATGTCGAGCGGTGAGATATCATCAAATGGGACACGCTGTTCCTCGAGGCCTCTTTTTAACAGAATTCTTCCCCATCCGTCCGGCACGCAATCGGCAAACACTCCGGGCAACCCATCAAATGGCTTTGAAGGACACTCGATAAGTCCTGGCTGCTTCTTGAAGCGAAGCGGTGAAAGTTCAATGGGTGAGGTGAGGAAGATCTTGTCCCATTCAAACACAATATAAGTTCCCACACCCTGTGCGAATTCGCCAATGCGTACTCGCTCTTTGCCCTTCCACCAGAAAGCAGTTATTCGCCTCACTTAACCCTCATGACGGATGAACTCTTCAATAGATTCGTATTTGGGAGTTCCAAAAAGAGAGCCAAAGGATTCAACACAGTTGAGAGCCTGCGCAATTTTAATCATCGCGGAGAGAGTAATAATGCCGTGAAGTTCGAATCTTGAGATGGTTGGAACAGAAACCCCACTTCTTCTAGCCAAATCATTACGACTGAGACCCATGGATTCCCTTCGTCTTCGGGCATTTCTTGAGTCGCTCCAAGCTCGGCCGCCACGCTACAGGGTGTCGGCCTC
>CAZPBV010000326.1:0-3776 GCA_964584675.1 uncultured Bdellovibrionales bacterium | reverse complement strand
GTGTAGTAAAGTACAAGTCCGCATTGGCAGCGGCGGATAGATGGCGCGCAGATGACACTGACGGAAGAGGTAGTTTAAGCCTTACCGGCTTATCCGAATTTTGCATATTTTTCCTCTCTACTTGCATCGATCAGGTGCAATTTATGGAATCCTTGCTTGAACCGGGTTCGTTGGTAGAGAGAGTCAGGCGATACTGTATGGGAAAAATCGAAGAAAAAAAACTTCCACGGGGTTCTTTTGAGCTTTTGCGGGAGCTGCTACTGGCCGGACCGGTGCCGCGTTCGCGCGTGCAGGACATTACAGGATATCGCGATCGGCAGAGCACCGCCATTACATCAGCCTTAATCGAAGCAGAATATATTCAGAGCGTATCGCCCCGCGCAGAGCTCAAGCTGCGTATTCCACATGAAGCGGTTGACGCATGGTTCCCAAAGCTTTACCCCAGCGATCTCCCTCCCGCCCAATAAATTAAGCTATTCGTGGCCCTGAACACTCGTCGCCCCAACCTCGACAGATTGTACAGGTGGAGAGTCCGCTTGTGGCGAATTGTATCGCACAACAACTTGGGCCCGGACTATTGCTCGTGATGGGGGAACGCCCGGTATCTGAAACCCGGATACCCCCAGAGACGAGTTAATCGACAGAAAAAGAGTATCCGGAATCAATCTGGTTGGATCCAATATCACCACCCATTCACCACTCACTACATCAACAACGCTTAGGCTGTTTGGCACGTTGAGAACGTTAAAGCCAACTTCAGCGGGGAAAGGACTAGGGTCAAAACGTAGCGAGAACCTGAGCTCCACGCCGTCGTTGAATGAAGCCAATCCTGACTCTCGGGCGGAGCCGTTGACACCAGGGTTAAAAGTAACCACCGGCGATGGCAAGGTTGGCGGGGATAAGCTCACCGCATCAGTGGCAATTCCATAGCGCCAACTGCCTTGGGAATCCGGCCCCACATACATAGAGGCATCAATGGTAAGGGTTTCTGCCCCTGCGGGAATGGCGCTCAAATCAAGGGAACCAATTCCAAAATTGGTCTGAATGGCCATGCGGCCTGCTGCCTGTGATGGGGAGATCTCAAATTGTCCAACAGCCAGTTGTTCATTTCCTGAAAACGGCAGCGAGGCAAAGCCGTTCAAGCCGTAGCGCGCTGTTTGGAACAAAACTCCCAAGTCTTTGATACGCACCGTCACCAAGCAACTCCGGCTCACTGTCGGACTGGCTATGACAGGCGGGGGGGCCAAGGGAGTTGGTGTCTCCCGCGGCTTGCGCGTCCCCTCGGGCTTTTGAGTCGGTTGGGGTGTCGGGCGAACAGTAATTTCAGTATCTGTTATGACACTCTCCTGAGACTCAAGGTCTACGGCAACAGTCAGCCGTATTTCCTCGGGCGCAATTGGAATGTTCTGTAAACGAGAGCGACTATGCACTCCTTGCGCTTCTATCAAAAGGCTTAATTCAACAACCTGAAGCTCTGCGAAAATGGTAAAATTGCCATTTTCATCGCTGATGGCAGAATCGCCCGTTTCTTCAAGAGTGATAGATGCGTTGCCCAGCGCATTGCCTGCAGTGGAAACAACTCGCCCGAGAATTCGGGTCGCTCCCCCGACATCGGTTCCAACGGTCCCACCCCCACACGAGTTAAGCCCTCCGAGCGCAATAAACAGCACCAGAAAAACTACCGCAAAAAACCTACGCCGACGTGCCATCACTTCCTCCTGTAACAAATCCGTAGGATCCTAGAGAGACTTTTACTCCCCTGCCCTCAAAACTTGGATCCGGGTTTACATCCTGGTCATACCGACTCATGATTTCACGGGCCCGAAGATGAAACTTATGCCCCTCGGCAAGAATCCAACGTTTCAAATCCGCAACTCCCTCGGGACGAATGTTGTCGTAGGTAGTGCGGGCATGCAGATTGGTAATTGCCGGCCGCGCCAGTAAGTTCTCCTCGACGTAGTATGAATACAACTCGCTCTCGAATTGGTTTAGCTCTCGCGTCGGCGCTCTTATCATGGAGCAGTGCTTACGCAGATCTGCCGCAAGGATATACAATCAGCGCTTCTTATTTGGTGCCGAGCTCACTGCGTGAGGGAGTAACGAGCGTTCATGGGATTAACCTTACGCACCTCGGTCCGGACGGCGAAGTGATCGGCAATCTCTTGATCAACGAAGGTAACCAACCCCGCGCGCGTGCTTTTCGCATGTCATCGAAAGGCGTTGAGGACTTAGGATTCAACTATATTGAGGACGGAAGCTCTTCCGGCGCCAGACTCAGGTTTGAATACGCATCTCAAACATCATTTCTTGATATTGATAATCAATCTATTGCGCTTAATGGTATGGTTGCGCCGTGGGCTCCAGTTACGGCAATGAGTAGCGGTCAACTGCTTGCTGCCACCGATTATGCAAACGCGGCTTATATTTTCAGTATCCTCGGCGGCGATGTGACGGTCATTCCGCGCCCCGACGGCTATTTGAACATTCAACCGACAGCTATCAATGACTCCGGTGCAGTCGTCGGGATGCTCTCCCTTTCTTTCACTGACCCCCGGGGCGTGCGGGGATTTTTCTCGAAGCATGGGACTCTTTCGGTAGTTGCCTCGGATCGAAATGAGAGCGTGGCATTAGTTGAGCTTAACGCAAAAGATCAAGCCGTGGGCTGGACCTACGGGGACACACTACCGGCGGCAATTCTATTTGATGCCAATGAGAACAAGGGAATAAGGCGACTGCTTCCTCTCTCAGGCAAGCAGTCGCGCGCACACTCCATCAACGACAGAGGCATTGTCGTAGGTGACGAAGGTTCACCCACGACCAAGGCCTTTATTTACGATATTGCGACCGACTCTTTGCGGTATCTACAATCGATGATTAGTAGCCCTGTTGAAGGGATGGAGATTTTCTCCGCCCAGGTTGTAGACAATGGCGGGGTAATAGCGGCCATCGGCTCTCTGGGCGAGGACTCTGCCATCTTCGTTCTATCCCCTACACCACAAGTCGCTCAAGGAGTAAGACGCAGTGGCGCCAAGAGAAAATCATCCCGCAGCAAGAACCATCGGCATGTGTCTAATCGGCGTCACGCGGTGGAAGCAGCCCGTTAGTTCCGCTGAAACGTGTGCGAAGACCTACAATTCGCGGAGTAGCTCATGTCGGGGGCCGCTCCGCTTTTTGCAATGCTCCCTCAATCACGACGGATCTACTAATCAAATGAGGAACACATCCCAAAAGTTACCTCGGTCACTCCCCGAACCTATCAGGTTTCAACAGTTCAAGCGCTAAGCGAGAACCCTTATTAATTTGAGCAAGCACTGCTTGCGCGGCTTGGATACGAACCTGCTGACTCACCATAGTCGCCACCTCAAGCGCCACATCGGCATCCATAACACGGTTTTTTGCCGCTGTGTATTCATCACGATTCGATCGTAGCTGCTCAAGCATCACCGAGGCGCGGCTTTGATAGACACCTATATCGCTTCTCTGCTTGTTGAGCACGTCGATCCGATTAGAAAATCTCCCCTGAGCCTGGCGAGCATCAGCAGCTGTTCGAAGACTGAACGGATCAATTGAAGAGGCTCCCTGTTCCGTTTGAGCTAAAAGGATACTGGTGTATCCCGAAGCCGATAGACCTCCCGAGACAACGGCATCCAGCACTCCGTCATTGTTCATATCACCGATCACAACATGTGTCGGACTACTTCCATTGACGGCGGCGGATGTTCCCAGGCTAAAACTTCCGTTTCCGTTTCCAAGTAGGGAAACTACAGTAGTGCCTT
>CAZPBV010000325.1:0-3777 GCA_964584675.1 uncultured Bdellovibrionales bacterium | reverse complement strand
AAATTCTGTGGCGGTTTTCGACCCTTTTAGCAGTAATACCCAATATCTATATTCGCTATTGGCAAAAGATGCTGGTCTTGAAATTCCCGAGACTAAGCTCTTTAAGACAAGCAAGGGTGAATTTTTTGGAGCACGGCGCTTCGACAGAACAGAATTAGGTCGTCTCCATCTTCATTCCCTGTCTGGACTCCTTCAGGTAAGTCCTCTCAATTTTTCGGTCGGATATGAACACTTCGCGAAAGTTGCCATGGCGCTTACTAATGACATTACCTCGCAAGAAGCTGTGTTTAGAATTGCCTCATTTAACGTACTAGCAAGAAACCAAGATGATCACTCAAGAAAGGTGTCATTCCTGATGGACACACATGGAACATGGAGTGTAGCCCCGGCGTACGACCTGACTTTTCATGAGAATCGTTCCGGAGAACACAAGATGGCGGTTTACGGTAATGGCAAGCCCACTTTGGAAGATTTGGAGAAATTTGGCGTTTCTATTGGCCTTAAAAGGGGGAAGGTGAGGGCAATTCTCGAGCAGGTAAGGCACTCCCTCTCACGCTTCAGAAAGCGTGCAAACGTGCTAAATCTTTCCAAGAAGATACTTGATAGGCTTTCTCATGCTTTCTTGTCCCTCCCTCGTTAATGGTGCCGTTTGTTCCAGATCTCCAGCCCTTTGTTGAGGGCTGAAACAAGCGCAAGAAGAGCCTCAAGCACAAGGAAATATAGGAAGCAGGAGACTATCATACTGGTTAGATATTGTTTCCGCGAAAATAATGAACTAAATCGCCGACTCGTCAATTGAGCGCTTTGTTCGCTCTCTACTGTTTCGCCACCTCAGCGGAGGTAGATTGCCTTATTGCGTATCTCGACCAGTCCGTCATCTTCGAGACGTCCGAGGGCTCGGCTAATCATTTCTCGCGATGTTCCTACCATCGCCGCTAGTTCCCTCTGGGTGGGGACTGGGTGCACCTTACGCTGATTGCTTTGTTTGTCCGCTTCAGAAAGCGATTCAAGCACCCGTAGGAGGCGTTGATAGACATCCAACAGCGCCAAATCAGAAATACGGCTCGATGCAGCCGCCACACGATGAGCTAGATCAATTAAGAGCGCACGCGTAAATCCTTGGTTAGAACTGAGAAGTTTATCAAACGCAGCGGAGTCAAGCGCGAGCACCATGCAGTCATCCACTGCTACCACATCTGCCGAGCGCAGCGACTGGGTCAGAAACGCGATTTCACCAAAGAACTCACCTACCGTTAAACGAGTAACGATCACTTCTTTACCATCTGAGCTGGTGCGTTTTACGTCAACGCTGCCGTCAACAACAAACATTATTTCTTTGGTCTCATCTTCGGCCCGAATGATTGACTCTCCGCGTTTAAATTCCTTTAGGTGAGTCAATTCCTGCACTTCATTACGCTCTTTCTCAGGAAGACGATGAAACAGGGGGACCATTGAAACGGCCCGTTTTCGTAGGTTGAGTCGATTTATCTCCATCACGGGAAACCTTATATATGTATGAAACTCGCAACAGAATAGGCTAGCCGACCCCAATAATACTTACACACTCCTAGTCTCTATCGATTTTCCGCTGAAAGGGCTGAAGAGCTTTGATCCTTTCAGAATCGTCTTAAGTTTCAAGGCCTTGGGAGCCGATTTGATGGAGGGAGCGGCTGGAAGTTTTGAGACGGCCGGGGGTGTGACATAAGGCACACGCTTTGTTGGCGAACGAGCCGACCAGTTTCTGTAGACAGAAATTTATTATTCTGGATGGTCGTTATGGAGAATAAGATACATATCACTTCGTTGGCATTAACTCTTCTGTTCTTGAGTTGCGTGCTGATGCCTTTTCAGCTTTCGGCTGAGCCAAACTCCCTCGTCAAACTTGCCACACTGTATGCGAATGGACATCCAGTGACCGGGGAACTCGGCCGTATTGTGTCTATTGCCGCATCTGACCAAGGACTGTTGTTTGTATCATTTTCAGAATATTCCGATCCGGATGGTCAAACTCTTCAGGAACTCGATGTTTGGAGCCTTTCTGACCCGGAAAATCCTCAACTCATGAATCGAGTCGATTTCTCAGATCCGGGAGAGCGCGGCATTCCCGATGACCCGTCCTTCCTGGCTCCCCATGATCTCAAGGTTTTCAATAAGCATTTAGTGTTTTGGCGAAATTTTGAATTATTCTCCTACTCCATAGGAAGTGATGGAAGCCTGGCCCAGGTATTTCATAGCGATTTTGCTGATGATCTCAACACCGGGCTCAACCGCTTGTCATACGGCGGGCACTATGCCGCAAGTGAGAGACAACTTCTCACCAATAACGAGTTTTTGCGCTTGCTCGATCAACTTGACTATAGCATCGCTGAAGACTTGATATCTGAGAATGTTCTCATTGATTTGCAGGACCCGGCGAATCCTTTCCTGGTCCGTCAGAGTCAGGTGCTGGGGAAGAACTATCGAATTTTCGATCCAGCGCCTTCGGGGGCGCTGAATGGCTTACCGGCACAGGTAGAAGTGTCGGATGACCTCCGCTCTCTCACCGTGACCTACTCACAGCAGTTACGCGAGACTCATGTTTCTGCGCTCTGGGCACCCATTTTGCGGGAAGTTTTTGGACGCCGTGTCTTATCACGAACTCTTGCACAGTTGACTAGTTCTGTGGTGACCAATCTCTCCCTTCCAAAATTGGCTCGAACGATAAACGCTCAACTCGATGCCGGGCTGAACCTCCCCGCCAATACCACGCTGACCACGCGATTCAATGCCAGCTACGATCAGGCGGCTCTCTTGAGCACTCTCCTTGCAACGTTCCACTTTTCTCTCAATGATTCGCTTGAACTTGCTCTCCAAAAGGTGGTGAGCACATTCATTGACAGCGAATTGACTAACTCGCTCTCCAATCTGGTGCTCACCCGCGTCCTCGAACAGTGGACGAAGACTCTGTTTCAAAAAGTTCCGCGATTTGCGAGATCGGTATCAAGCAAAGTCGATGATGCCTTCTCAGCACGTTTAAAAGCGCGCGGATTTGATAAATACTTAGTTGACGCAGTCATGGGGCCTTTGATTGACTTACCTCCGCTATTCCGCGTGCGGCTCGGAAGCCTCATTAACGAGATTTCAAATTCCGACGCCGGTCAAACACTTTCGGCAGCCCTCAATCTTTTTAATACGGTGATTCCAGCGCGCCGCATTCTTGCAGCGGCGGGATTTGACACTCCGCGATGTTTTCGAATTCCGAACGACGCGCGAAACTTTCTAAAGTTGCTACTCACTACCGGCGGAGCTCGCCTAAACGTGAGGAACTATGCCTTTATTGAATTCTTAAAACTGTATGCCCATTATCAAGGTAGTAATAATTACACCCGATTTATTCAGGATGCTCGCCGGGAATTGGCTGCTTTACACGACTCTCTCTCCCAAGATTTCGCTCTGACATTCCTCAGGGGCATAGATCCAACCGCCGCCCTCGGGGATGGAATAAAAACCATACTGGCGCGGGCGCAACAAACTATAGACATGAAACCCATTATCGTCGATGCCATTGTGGAAGGCATCACGGCTCAGTTAATTGAAGATGGAATCGATGTGTCGCTCTCTGTGCGTGAGATTCTTGAGGCTCGCGGACTCTACACCGAGCAAGCTCGACTGCCTGCCGGAGTAACCCTTGCCACCAACGCGCAATTTTCCGCTTCCATAAGTGCTTTACGAGTCGGCTCAGAGCAAGTGACAGCTCTACTTCAGGTGTCTGGAAGTGTGTCTGTCGGCGATCGGGCA
>CAZPBV010000324.1:944-3798 GCA_964584675.1 uncultured Bdellovibrionales bacterium | reverse complement strand
CCAGAAGCTTCTCGAAAACTTGAAGGAGATCTCTATACGTGAAGCGGCGGAACGGGCAGAGCTTGAAATGGTGCTGGCCGAGCAGCAGGATTTGAGGGGAAAGGTTGAGCAAAAGCGCTTAGCTCTAGAAGAACGTTTGACTGCTCAGTCTCGAATCGGAGCTGATCTAAAGAAGCAGCGGGCCCGAATTGAGCAGGTGCTTGCGGAGTTGCGGGCACAGGCGCTTCGGATTGAAACAGTTGTAAGCTCACTGACGGTTGCCCCGGATCGCGGCAAATCGCCTGGTCCTTCTGGAAAGCCTGGGGGGCAATCACCCGCGTCCGGGGGCGTTCCCGGTGAGTCTTTTGACGGTCCAGGACTGAAAGGGCGTGATGTTACCTTGGTTCGTCCCATTGAGGGTAAAGTCGTCGGCGCTTTTGGAAGAAAGCGAGGCGCAGAGTTTGAGGATATGGTGCGGTCCAAAGGGATAGAGTTTCTTGGTGCCGAGGGACAGCCTGTACGGGCAGTTGGGTTGGGGCGAGTGCTTTTTTCGGGTCTCATGCCCGGATTTTCACACATGGTAATTTTGGACCATGGGAAACGTATGTACAGTCTCTATGGGCGCTTGAATAATCCACAGGTGGCAAGAGGTCAGGTGGTAAATCCGGGCGAAAGCCTTGGGTCTTTGGGGTTAGCAGACAATCGGGGCAGCAACTTTTATTTTGAGATGCGAGAGCAGGGGCGTCCTATTGATCCAGGGCCGTTTTTGCCGAAGCTTTAGTTAGGCGCGGTAGAAGCTGACACGTTCATATCTTATTCATAATATTGTAGTTTTCAGGTCTTTCGAGTAGCATTGCTACTGAGTGTGCAAGACGGCTTTCTCGTAACGGCCATATTTTAGATTGTAGTCAATATAGGTTTGTTTTTTTGGAGATTGTGCCGAATCAAGACCTCAATGTGGAGAGGGAAAGGGCCTGCTTCCGGAACAAAATGAGTAAGCGCGAGCGAATATTATTTGTCGTCGTCCTTGTTTTAAGTGCGATCCTGGTCTTTGGCGGTCGTGAGGTGCCAGAGGTAAGCGCGAAGGACGCTACCGGGGATATTAATCTCTATAAGGAACTTAAGACTTTTTCAGACGTCCTTTCGATTGTGCAGCGAGACTATGTCCGTGAGGTCAATAGTAAGCAATTGGTCGAGGGAGCCATCAAGGGGATGCTTGCTACGTTGGATCCTCATAGCGGGTATCTCGACCCTGACTTCTATCAAGATTTGCAGGTGCAGACTAAAGGGGAGTTTGGGGGGCTTGGCATTGAAATTACCATAAAGGACGGACTGCTTGTCGTCGTGGCTCCAATGGAAGATTCGCCGGCGGAGAAAGCCGGCATTCGGGCCGGAGATTCAATAGTTAAAATAGAAGGCAAATTTACCAAAGAATTTTCGTTGGTTGATGCTGTAAAACGCTTGCGCGGGCCCAAGGGGTCGCCGATTAACATTTCGGTCTACCGCAAGGGGCAACCGGACCTGATAGATTTCACGCTGATCCGGGATAAAATTACCGTGCGAAGCGTAAAGGGTCGTTACCTGAGCGATGGTTTCGCGTATGTGCGCATTTCTCAGTTCATGGAGAAAACCGCGGATGATTTGCGTAAGGCTCTTAAGCTTTTGGCCGACAAGTCCGAAGACCAGCAGCTTCATGGCTTGGTGCTGGACTTGCGCAACAATCCGGGCGGGCTCTTAACCCAGGCGATTATGGTGAGTGACATGTTCCTTGATGAGGGGGTCATAGTTTATACCGACGGGCGGGTAGAGAATCAAAAGCAGAAGTTCTTTGCGCATGGACGGGCAACTGAGCGGGATTATCCGATTGTTGTTCTGGTAAATGGCGGGTCGGCATCGGCCTCGGAGATTGTCGCTGGCGCGCTCAAGGATCATGGCCGTGCCCTCATTCTTGGCACCCAAACCTTTGGAAAAGGATCTGTTCAAACGATTACTCCGCTTGAAAATGGCGGGGCCGTAACGCTTACAACGGCGCTCTACTACACCAAGAGTGGCAATTCAATTCAGGCGCGCGGAGTAACCCCCGATATTGAACTTGCTGAAGGCCCGGAGCCTTCGGTGGACAACCTTGCCGAAGAAAAGAATAAAGCGGCAATCATGGTGAGAGAAGAAGATTTGCCGGGAGCAATTGGAAACCCGAGTGACAAGAAAAGCCGCGAATCCGGTGAGCCGGGAGTTGGACGAGACCACTCAAGCGCGGGGAGTCCGCTCCAGCAAATTAACAAGACTCCTACCGGGCGAGCTGACCTGAGCTCCATTGATCCAGAGACAATCGCGGTATCGGAATGGATGCAGCGGGATCGGCAGTTTCAACGCGCCTTCGATCTTCTTAAGACATTCAATATTTTCAAGTCCCACGAAAATTAGAGTACGATTCTCGATCTGCTCGAACCCTTCTTTTTTTGTTGCGTCCGCGCCGTCTCTGAGAGAAAGTAAGCGCAACAGTGGGCTGCTATGAGGGAGGCTGCCAAGAGGGAGACCATGACGAGTCAGTTTCGGCACTTTCAAAATAGAGAGAAGAATACACTGAGTTTACTTGCTTCTCTTGTTGGTTCCGAGCCAAGGGTAGGGACACGATCCCACCATCCCGAGGTGCAGCGCGAGCTTAGCCACCAAGTTGAGTTGCTTGGGTCAAGTTGCACCCGAAACGTGTCTGAGTTACTGGAGTACAGTTCTCGGGTGATGAACGCAGCACTTGCAGTTGAGAGCCGGCCCAAGTTTCAAGTTTTGTCGAAAGCTTAGTTCGCTGCCAATAAATCCGCCGGGTTCCTACAGCGGCGACCGGGTTAACAATATGATAGGTTTCACGTAATAAGGT
>CAZPBV010000324.1:0-934 GCA_964584675.1 uncultured Bdellovibrionales bacterium | reverse complement strand
TTGGTACCGTCCACAGCTCTCCTTGGTGATTGGAGTCGGTGGGGGACGCTTACCACCTGACATCGGCACTTCAGGGGATTATAGGCACGTAGCTCAGTTGGTTAGAGCGCTTGCTTGACAGGCAAGAGGTCGAGGGTTCGAATCCCCCCGTGCCTACTACCTTTTCATGTTATGGCAGGAGTAAGCATGTGGGGCCATTTTTTTGTCCCCTAGCTATTGAAAACTCTACATAAATTAGAGTATGCTCGGCGCGAGCAAATTTGCCTGGTTTGTGCAGGCTCTGCTGGGTCAAGTGTGGTTCCAGCATTCGATCAGGAATAGATTTAGGTGTCGTTTATGCCAAAAATGAAGACAAATCGGCTTGCGTACAAGAAGTTTCGGGTTGGAGCCAGCGGAAAAGTTAAGCATGCCCGTGCTTCCACGAGTCATAATACGGGCAAGAAGTCGGCAAAGCGTATGCGTCAGTTAAAGGGTACTAAGGTAGTAGATGCCACGAGCATTGATCATATGCGGGGGTTACTGCCATTTGCTGGAATAGCAAAATAGATGACGCGTGATAACTATTTTTAAGTGGGTGTAATATGCGGGTAAAAGGTGGAGTTAAGGGCAGAAGGCGTCATAAGCGCCTGCTAAAGCTCTCTGAGGGGTTTAAGGGCAGACGACGCAATTGTTTCAGGCTGGCTAAGCTTGGTGTTCAGAAGGCCCTGCAATACTCATATCGTGATAGACGGGCCAAGAAGAGGGATTTTCGTTCACTCTGGGTGGTACGGATAAATGCGGCAACCAGAACCCACGGTCTTTCGTATAGTCGCTTTATTCGCGGTCTTCGTATGGCCGGTATTGAGGTGGACAGGAAGATTTTGGCAGAACTAGCGCTTCGGGACCCGAGCGCCTTTGGGGTAATGGTAGATAAAGCTCGGACTGCCGTTTCCTA
>CAZPBV010000323.1:0-3802 GCA_964584675.1 uncultured Bdellovibrionales bacterium | reverse complement strand
TGCAGGTAAGACATCCCCTTTTGGCAAGAGGGTAATGAGTAAGGGCTTGCACACAGTCAACAAAATTCTTTAAGTCGCGGCTAGTCTGAAAACCGACGAGTTCGTAACTGAGTAGTGACTCGACTACATCGCTACGCCAGGGAAGCTTAAGAAAGATGTCGGGACAAGGGAACGGGATATGCAGAAAAAAACAAAGTTTATTCTTCATTCCTCCTGTACGCAGAGATCTTCCTAATCCCATGAGTTGATAGTCATGGACCCACACCAAGTCATCGGCACGAATATATTTCTCTGCCACTGTCTGAAACAAATTTTGAACTTGCAGGTACATTGCCCAGTAATCAGGCTCAAAATTGCAACGTCCCTGCAAGTCATGAAATAGAGGCCAAATAATCTGATTCGAAAAGCCTTGGTAAAACCCTGCCAGCGCATCCTTATTGAGTGCTACGCCTGCCAATTCAAACTCTGATTGCGCGGAAAATTCTGATAAGGCACGATCTATCTGTTCCCTGCTACTTTCGACCGTTCCTGGCCATCCTATCCACAGCCCACGGGATTTTTTTAAAACAGGTGCATTGGCAGTTACGAGACCACCGGCGCTCGGATAAAATTCTAGGCTCCCACCGGACTCAACCGCGGTTACCGGCAATCGATTTGAAACACAAACAACTCGCGGATTATCGGTCATGTATGGTCCTCTGAGAAAGGCACCATCGCACTATCCTACAGATAGGCCTGATGATCAAATGCGGCCTTAGGAGCAATCAGCGGGGATCTCGGACAAAATACACTCAAGTAGTGCCCTTCGCTTCTTATCGAGCAGTGCACAGTACTCCAGCAACTGAAGAGGCGGTTGCCTAGTCCAAAATAATGCCTCGCCGCTCGGGGGTCGAAGGGCATTGGAAGAAGTTCGTTTATTAGGCGAACCTAACTTGTTGACATAATAAGAGATAGTGGCAGGTTGAAAAAATGGCATATTATGCCATTCACAACCTTACCCAAATTCTATAGTCTTGGGGAAAGGGGGATAGACTTTATCGAGTGCCCCATGACTGTTATCGGACAGTCATACTTGCATATACAACGCTTGTCCTATGGTGGCGCTTCCAAGAGATATTTTACTACGTTGCCTTGTTCTTGTGTTTCGTCCGGCCGTGCGTTTTGCAGTTCGTCATGGATTGCGAATTCAAGACATTGGCGAGTGTATAAAAGTTTCTCTTGTATCTATCGCCCGTGAGGAATTAGGCAGGCTTGGAGAGAAGCAGAACGTTAGCCGCATATCGGCAATGACGGGCGTGCATCGCTCGGAGGTCGAGCGTATCACTGAACAAGATGGAATTGACGAGTCTCTTTCGCGGGATCTGGTTACGAAGGTGATAGGGCTTTGGAGTGAGGGAAAAGAATGGGTAACGACCCGAGGAGTTCCTCGTGTTTTGTCTGCGCATAGTAATACCAGTGAATTTGCGCAGCTCGTCGAGCAAGTTTCCACCGATTTAAATGCCGGGACGGTGTTGTTTGAATTGGAACGTTTGGGGGCAGTGGAACAAGTTAGGAATGGTGTGCGTCTGAAGGCGAAGGCGCATCATCCGAAAGGGGACGTGCTCGCCGGTTTTAGTATTCTCAGCGACGATGCTGATGATCTCGTTCATGCGGTAGAGGAGAATGTTATTCATTCCCCGCGAATTCCTCACTTCCATGCGCGCACGGTATACGACAACGTACGACCCGATGCGTTACGAGACATTAAACGTTGGCTTCTTCGTGAAGGGTACCGCTTTCATGACAAGGTGCGCGAGATGATATCAAAGCATGATCAAGATATTCATCCACGCAAGGATTTCTCTGGGAAAGGTAAACGAGTTGTTTTTGGAGCGTTTAGCTATGTTGACGAGGATGAAGAATAGGTTTTGGCTCTTTGCGGCTTTTTCTCTGGCTGGAATGGTGCTTGTTGCAGCGCATATCACAGGCTGTGGAGGCGGTACCGTGAGTACCAGTGGCGATGGAAGTACACGTACCCTCGTTAGCGGGCTGGTGCAATTGCAGGATGGAATGCCATTCGGCGGGGCCAATGTCATAGTTAAGGAAACAGGGGATGGGGCAATAGCCAATCAGGATGGACAGTTTGAGTTTGAATCGAACTTGGATATAGCAGCAGTAAGTTTTTTGGTGCAGAAAGATGCTTTTGAAGCCTCGACGGATGTGCAAACTATTGTCCCCCAGCCGAGTTTCCTCGTTGTTGCTATTGAAGTTGATCAAATGAGGAAAGAGGCCCGTGTGGTTTCTTCACATGTGCAGCCTCGACCAACCCCTACTCCGCATTTGGATAGAACACCTGGTTTAATACCGGGACGCCCGGATAGAGGCCCTGAGGTTACTCCTACTCCGAGGATGGAGACCCCGGTAGCATCTGCCACTTCAACTCCTGAAATTCCGGATACTACCCCCGAAAATCCAAATCTTCCTCCTCTCGATGTGAGTCCTACGCCACAACCTCCTCTTGACGCGAGTCCTACGCCGCAGCCTCCTCAATCGCCTGAGAGAGATCCTACGTTCCCGTTTCCGCTATTTCCCAGTTATGGTGGCGTTGTATGGCTTTTTAGTGATCTTGATCTCACGGGCTCTACTGTATTTAGTGAGATGTTTCCCGCCGGTATGGCACTGCAGCAGAATACTGCAATTTCATGGCTCGGAACTTTTGAGGTGTTGCGTGAGCATTCATCTGAGAACCTGTTTATAGATACGTCATATGGTAGGTTTAGAATTCAATTATCCTCGATATCCAGTAGAGCAACTTTTTTTGAAATACCCTGTGTTCTTACGCCACGATTGAGCGACCCTGGTTTTGGCTCAGTGCCTATTGGGATTACTTGTTTTGAGGAGATTAGCTATGTGTATCCGAGGGAACTTCCACGCCCCCATGTCGTTGACGCCAGTCCACCCCCTGCCCCGGGCTTTGAGGCGCAGAGACCATTTAGTCCCCAACCACCTTATAATGGAAATTTTGTGCGTGGTTTTGTGAGCACTGATGATTCGGGTGTGATTGTTAGCCAAGTGCGGCTTTCAGGCGGGGTATGGGGCGGCGGCTATAATCCTTACGGGGATTACTTTGATATTTCGATGCCACGTGGTGGTGCGAATTTTACGGTGGTAGTTCAAAGCAATTTTGGAACGGCTACCCTAGACCTGACAGGATTTACCTCAATGAGGACCATTATCGGGTTGGACTTAGTTCTACGTCGACAGGGTGCTTCGGGAGCCGTTGTATTGGAAGCGCGAAGGGTGACTACAAAGACATTTTAGAATTGCTCAAGGAAGTTTTGAAAAGGAGCGCGACGGGGGTCAGAACTGACAACTTGGGGAGATTGAAACAAACATATAGGAAGGTGAAGTTATGCTAGACGATCGGCGCAATCCGATGATGTGAAATAGCTGCTAAATTGAGCAAGTGTATGACCGGACTGTCGTATGCTTGTTCATCATATACTGACGAAGCGGATTCGGTGAGTGTTGGTTTTCTAGCAAACTTCATTTTGTTATGTGCTGAAGTTTTGGTATGGTCTTTATTTGCTATGGTCGATGTCTATTGGGCTTGCGTTAGTGCTCACCTCCAAGATTTGTCGAAAGGACCTCCCTTTCCCCTGCCAATTCATGATCGCATTGAACGATTCCGACGCCCAGAAGATCGAAGGGCGAGGCTCGTCGCTTACGCGATGCTTAGAGAGGTGTTGCTACCGAAGG
The DNA here is from genome assembly GCA_964584675.1 of uncultured Bdellovibrionales bacterium. Classification (GTDB taxonomy): domain Bacteria; phylum Bdellovibrionota_C; class UBA2361; order UBA2361; family JBGSMV01; genus CAZPBV01. The sequence goes on along the minus strand of CAZPBV010000323.1, from coordinate 64 downwards.
GCTTTGCCCTCGAAGATGTGACTTGGGATGTCCGGGGCAGACCTTTACTGCTTTCGAGGAATTC
>CAZPBV010000322.1:0-3815 GCA_964584675.1 uncultured Bdellovibrionales bacterium | reverse complement strand
ATAGCGGGGAACTATCCAACAAAATGCAAGCAGGCCAAAACTCAACAACGCGGCCAATACTTTTGTTGTGGGAAGAATCCGTTGAGTAAAGTTTCTTGTCATTGATGCGCCATTTCTTTGGTCACTAAAAATCCCCATATCCTCCAGCCTCGGTTGCTACCGCAATTTTCCGTGGCCGGCAATTTGTATTCATGTTTCGGAACTGTCATAACATCTTCTCCGGAACCATAAAATATGCGGTGTGAAGTGCTATTGCATACTCGCGGCCAATCACTATACGAGCATGGTGATTGGCCGCGAGTATAGTTCGCGCTATGCGCTTGGTTGACTTAGGGAGCCATGTTTTCTAGTATCGCTGGCGTATAAGTTTGAAAAATTCTGTGTTTTAATGCGCCAAATCCCCCCGGCACAATTTCGATCTAATGCCCCTTGGGGACAATCCCAAGCCAAGGATGTGGCAGGTAGTCTTTTCAGGTTTGGGCTTCCCTATTTATTTGACCGTATCCTGGAGTTGAAGGCAATCGATAGTTTTCCTTCGTAATGTTGTATGTCTAAAAACTACCTATTCAGCGTTGACCTTGAGGACATACGTGATTTAACTCAGAATGGTTTTCAGTACAGAGATTGTGTGCCGGAGATGGTCGATACATTTCTTGCTATCCTTGACCAGGCAAGGATGAAGGCCACCTTCTTTGTGCTCGGTAATATCGCTCGCCGACACCCGGGAGTTATTCGTGCTATCCACGAGCGCGGGCACGAAATAGGCTGCCATACCGATTCGCATATTTTTCTTACCGATCAGCAGCCGAGTCAATTTCGTGATGATATTAGGCGTAGTCTTGAGGCGCTTTATCATGCTGGAGTTGAAAAGGTGATAGGGTTTCGGGCCCCCCTTTTTTCGTTAACACCGAAGACAACTTGGGTGTATGCAGTGCTTAAAGAATTGGGGTTTCGGTACTCAAGCTCCGTGCTCCCGGCTAAGAGCCCCTTTTTTGGGTGGGAGGGCTTTGGCTATGAGCCCAAGGTTTTTGAAGGTATTGTAGAATTGCCCATGACCGTGGGGCGCGTGGGACCGTTACAACTGCCATTTGGTGGGGGTGTGTATTTTCGTGCCCTTCCCAGGCTGCTCCTCTTTTACCTTTTTAAGAGAGCAGCGAAGCGCGGACAGACGGTACTGGGATATTTACACCCCTATGATATTGACTGTGAACAAGAGAAGTATCGCATTCCGGGCCTAGACGATCATTGGTTCTTTTATTTCCTCAGGTTCTATGGACGACGATCTGTCCTTACGAAACTACGCGCGCTGATAGAATGCGGATATCAAATTACCACATATGAAAATTATCTAAGAGGCCAGGGGCTGATACCTTCCGAAAGAAAGGAAACAGACACGCATGAGATAGCGGTGTAGAGAGTGTGCTTATCTCTTCACCACAATCCCGTGACCACACAAGTTGTAAATGAAAAGGGCATCCGATCGGTTTGAAAGATGTTGATCCACATACTTGGTGACCCCTTCGGTTGCAGAGTATCCATAATCGTCGAATATAATGAGTCCGCCCGGAACGAGCTTATCCCATACCCACTCGACGGTATCGCGGGCAGAAGTAAAAATATCTACGTCGACATGCACCAATTTAAATCTATTTGAAGGCACCAGCGCTTCAGTTTCTTTCGGGAAAATGCCCTTGCATAATTTGACGTTGCCCAACTCCATAGTGCGTGCCAGGGCCTTCACATGTTCGAAGGATGTATCTGCTAATTCGCCGCCTCGATATAAATTGTCATAGTGGGCATCGGTCGGTGGCATACCTTCAAAGGTATCACACAGGTAAACCGTTCCGTTCTGATTTTGCTGAACTAGAGACTTAGCTAAAAGACAGCCGGTCCCCCCTCTCCACACGCCCACTTCTAAAATATCTCCACTGAGAGGAGCAAGCTGATGGGAATAATGCCATAGGCTGAAGCATTTACGCTTGTCCACTAACGTATGATCACGAACGAGCTCATAAACATTATTAAATTGGGTATCCACATTCCAGGGGCTGTAGGTTGCTTCTGTAATTGACACTGAATGACGCGCGGGATCGATGGTATGTTTAGCAACCATTCGATAGCCCCAAAATATGGCCTTCTCCAAGCTGGAGGCGACTGTCCGCAGACGTTTATAACGATTCCAATTGGGACTATCGCCTGTTGCAAGTTTTTCTGCTGGCATCATAAAATAAAAATACTCCTCGTCTCATAGTACGCGCTATATCATGTTAGGGTACGGCGACTGAGAATGGGGTTGAGAATAGAGCGAATTATGTTTCAAGTAAACAACGCCAGAAACGCTGACCAATTCTCTAAACATAATCATGCTCTAGCCACGATATCGGCCACAGCCGCACCACGTTACTGTCAATCTGAAATTCACTTCCCTTGGGCACATGCACTATCAAAGTAAAGGTGTGCGGCCCCTTCACGAATCCCCAGCGTTTAAGCCAATGCACCTGCTCATGAAACGGATTCAGCGCGACTGCCATTGCGTCAACCTTGCTCTTGTAGCCTTCCAGGATTGCGTTCCTCAAAAGCGCCTCAAAAGTCGCTTTTTCACCGGGAAGACTTACCAAATCCACGATGGCTAGCGTTTTGAGCTGCTTCATTTCCATCTCCCTCAGCACCATGAAGCCAACGGGCTTTCCCTGCACGCGTGCCGCAAAAATGCGGTAGCGGCGGTCGGGGACATCGACATAGCGCCAATTAAGAAATTTCTCAGTTCGGTATGCACAAAAAGGATGGCACTCCATCCAGCGCTGAAATAATTCCTCAAATGAATCATCGAATCTGCTAACTTCGACTACAGCGGGTGAGGTTTGAGCCGGTAGGAACGCAAGCCGAGCAACCCAGTCACCGATCCAGCACAACGGGGTAAAAAGCGATGACACCAGATGGCTGCCTATTTTCTCGCGTAGACAAGCGGCACTTCTCATAGGTCGAATAAAAACAGGCAACTCCCCAACTTTCTTCCACCCCATTCTCAAGTGTGGTTCGAGCACTCCCGGTCGAGTCACCGCGCCAAATACAAAAGAGTAGCCAAGTGTGGGGTAATCTTTGAGGAAACGCTTCTGTAGGGAAAAAAAAGGACCATCTTTGCGGCATTCCTTGTCTACCACCAAGTTTGACGCCAAACCACCAACGAGCATGCTGCCCTTATACCGAAACGGAATCGGCATGGCCCCGTAATGAGCTGTAATCGCATTCTTATTCAATCCAACGAGCTGAAGACGAGCGCCGTATGGAGTCCCGTGGTATAGCCACTGCAGCTTTCGCGAAAATTCAGGCGGAGTTATCCCGTCTCCGAGAAGATCATTTCTACCGGCCAGACTCTCAATTGCCGCCGTATCATCAGCGCATGCTGCTCGTATATCCACGGCTTCACTGAACGACATAGTACTGCCTATGAGTGTTGGTTATGTTGAAACCGAGGAGGTGTCATCAGAGCCTTTTCTGAGCTTCTTAAATCTGTCGTTTCTCTGATCCTCTAAACCAACAATTTGAAATTTAACCGCCGTTTCAATGCTGCCAGTATCAAGGCGCCGACCGCACCCATTGCACCACCTTCGGTTGGTGTAGCGATGCCCATAAACAGCGTACCTAGCACCAAGAAAATCAATGCTAAGGGTGGGACTAACGACACCAAGGTGTGCAGCAATAGCGCCTTACCACGCCGAGTACGTGCTTCGGGAGGGAGTGCGGGAACGCTGCTTGGACGGACGATGGACATGATTAAAATAAAACCAGCCAACAACGCGGTCAGAATCAAGCCC
>CAZPBV010000321.1:0-3879 GCA_964584675.1 uncultured Bdellovibrionales bacterium | reverse complement strand
ATATCAGAGTTATGAAATCTATCAGGAAAAATGGTAACATATCATTAGCAACCCTTCGGGGCAATGCTGTTGCTGATAGCGACATAACCCAATAAAGCACTCTTCGGGGTGCTTTTTTGGTTTCGCTCATTAACAGCTTGTGGGACATTATCCAGCGGTGATTGCACACCTCTGGGGAATACTGATGACCACCCAAACCATCGGTAGTGTCTCACGAACTGTTAGTGAGCGGGGGCTATATCTTAGAGGGTGCAACCCCCAAAGCTAAGAGCCGCCGACGACTCCAGACACGGGCGACAGGTCGTGAACTGGATGCCTTAGCGAGATATAGTTGAGCTATGAGGGTAACTCACTGTTGATAACTGACGGTTGTCGCAAGCCCCCTCTACCATCCCCTTTGGGGGTATGGAAAACTTTACAATTCAGATGTGTACTCCTATTATGGGGGTATGAAAAGACGAACCTGCGAGTTCAAAGGATGCAATAAGCCTGGTCGAAACAAGGGTTTGTACAAGGGTCAAACTAGGTATGACCGATATTGCGAGATACACCACAGGGCAAGATATGGAGCCGATAAAAGGGCGTACTACTTCGCAAAACAGCAAATACCAAATAAGACTTGTACAGGCTGCGGTTGGGATAAAGCCCCTTGCGACCGTCATCGTCTTGTGCCAGCAAAAGGCTATGTACAGTCAAATATTATTGTGCTATGTCCGAACTGCCACCGCCTCGCACATCTGGGTTTATTGTAGGGTTCTCCATGCCTTCAATCTGGGGGGATAGTAGGGGGGCTGTATCCTACTTCTGGTTTCGCAAGGGTAAATCTCCCCCTTATGATTAAGGGGGTTGGGGGGTTAAGAAAATCGTATTGATAGAAACCCAAGCGAAGAGTATTATCGAATTATGGAAATCCAAAAACAAACAAAATATCACGATATTGGTGAAGCTGCTAAAGATATTGGTAGTTTTGTCCTGGGCTGGGCGAAAAACCTGATTGTCCCCGAGGAAGCCCTGGAACTGCCGAGAGGCGGAGCGGCTATGCTAGACCGTCACCTTAACCCAGGTGAAGTCGGAGCAGTTCCGACTCAACCCACTCTATTTGAACAGAGAAATAGGCTGGTATGAAATGGTCATGTCTGAGAACCAATTCACCGCTCGGATGAGCGGGGGTGTCCGGCATGAAACGCCGCCCAGCCTCGGAGCAACGGTTGATAAAATACTGGCCGAAATAGACGAAGCCTTAGAAGCCCATGTCACATACCCGAGTTTTGAGCGGGAGCGGGAACTCGGCCGCAAGATGCTCGATGGCGAGATTGATGCCACCGAAGCCTACGATATGTTATAGTGAAGCCACAAGCATAAAACGTAAATGGAGAAAATATCATGGCATCAGCTCAGTTCGGCGAATACGCCGCCTACATGACACCAGGAGGCATCCGCTTCCAGCACAACAAAAAGATGGTCAGCCGGAAGGCCGTACCGCCGGAAGTTGTCGACTTTTTGTCAAAAAAACTCGGTGTAGAGGAAAAGCCCCAGGCTAAACATCCTATGCCGACCGAAGAGGAGAAAGCTAAACTCCGAGCCGAGTCGCTTCAAGTTCCTCCAGAACTAGAGCGGACTCCCGAAGAGATGGCCGAACACCGTCCACCCGCTCCGGTAGAAGAACCGCCAGTCCCAGTCGACCCCTTAACTGAGGCCGATTTTGAATTGCCGCCAGTAACCGATGAAGAGGTTGAAGCGGTAGCTGCGGCCGGAGTAATACCCCAAGGTGATATGCCTGGGGTGAACGTCCAAGAGCATCCGACCGATAGAGCAGCCCGAGAAACTAGAGAAGACATGTCCGAGTTTATGGAGAAGGTCTCAATTCATACCGCACCACTAGAAGACATTGCCCAAGCCCTATACGACCGCTTCGGTATCTATACTGTTTATCTTGGCCGCCTGCCAGTGAATGATGAAGTCAACCCGCTGACTGCCGAAGCCTTTACTAAATATCACCTGGGAATTGCATATCAGGCCGCTATTAAGGCTCAAAGTCAAGGCTTGCTCCGCCAAGACCCAGAAAACCACCGCCGAGCACTAGACCGGAACAGAGAAGCCGAAAGTAACTTTCAAACTGATACCCCGCCCCAAACTATGCGGGATGCTCGGGAACAAAACTCTTTCCACTTCCGCACTTCGGTAGCTGGTCAGCGAACCGAACCAACAAGTGAAATCGTCCACGAAAAAGGTGCCGACGGCAAAATGTACGCTGTCCGGCGAGACATACCCGAAGGCGAGATTGGCAAAAACAACGGTGCTAACCAACGCTACGACAAAGAAGAAGACCAGTTAATTGTCGAGCCAGCTTTCGGTAAAAAGGTAATTAGGCCGGATTGGTAATGGGCAAAGGTCGCTACCTCGGAACCATACCTCAGAAGTTGACAGATGAGGATAAGGAGTATATTAAACTCCTAGAAGCAGGGGCTAAGAAGGCTCCGGCCTTTCGGACTGCCTACCCAAACCATCCGGCTGTCCGCAAGTGGTTCCTATCTGAGCCTGGTTCACCTGACCGCCAGCGGGCTGCCGAGTTAGTCTGGGCGGCCGCCAAGAACAAACTCCAGGCTAAATATATGCAAGGGGCTATCGTTTCTTATCAGGACTCGATGGAACGATTTTCCAACTTGAGCCTGGAGACGGCGACTGACCTAGTGAAAAACGCAAGGAGCGAGAAAGTTCGGGCTGATTTGGCGATTGAGGGGATACGGCATAAGATTGGGACTCCGGTGCAGAAGGTAGCTGTGAAGGAAGAAAAGACGGTGATTTTGACTTTCGATACCCCGCCCCCCGTGGTTGACGGGGAAGTGGTCGACCAGCCGCCCGTTTCCGAGCCGCATGACCAAGATGAATAAAACCGCACCGCTCACACTTATAAGGATGCAGTTTCTCGACTTTCTTGCCTTTGGCTTTTAGAGACGACCCGTTGCGGAGCAACATATTCATGTGCGTCCGAGCCTGTTTCCAGGTATCAAACTTCTTTTTGCCATCGCAGTTGTCTTGGTTACTTTTTGCCCAGTTTCTCATTTTTCTTTGCCCATTTATCTGCCCAGTCGTCAACTGGAGACTTTTTCTTTTCAGTGGGTAGCGGTGGGTATTCTGTCGGGAACTCAGCACCATCAGTAATGGTATAGGTGCCATGTCCGAACTCTTCGATAAATCGCCTGGCTTTCTCAAACTCTTCTCTGTCCAGTTCCCTAAGTTCTTTAGGGGTTATTTGCCGGAAGCCGCCCTCTCCGAAGTCAACCCCCTCTATGATAGGCTGCGGCCGGAAGTCACCAGGCTGAAACTCTATAATCTCCCCCCTTTTCCAGTTAGGCGTGAAGTCGAACTTAGCCACCTCCGACTCAAAGACTATACCGCCAGGGTTGAACTTGGCCTTTTTAGCCTGCTCCCGCCTTTCTTTCAGAGACGGCACCCAACTTCTTTTCCGCTTACCCATAGTATCTCCCGATAATCACCAGTATCAAGGCCAGCAGGAACCCCAGGGACAATGCCCCGAAGAACAGATTAAACTCACGCTGGGTCATCAGAACCTCCTGATTAAGTTTTTCCTCTTCTCGCATTTATAGCATATCCGGCCACGGTATTGCCCATCGTCGAAGTCCCGATAGCGGTGGATGTGTATCATTTACACCCCTTCTTGCAAAAGCCTTTCACGGCATTGTGCTTGCAGAACTCCACTTGTCCTTCCGAGCCGTCAGGCTCCGCCGCAATTTTTTCTGGGGTCTTTCCAACGGTCTCAAAAGGTTGGATAGTCGTTATTTCAACAGTAGGGGGCGTTTTTTCTGGGACTCCAGTCGTATTCCTGCCATACCTTTCATCAAGGATGATATTCAACTG
>CAZPBV010000320.1:0-3885 GCA_964584675.1 uncultured Bdellovibrionales bacterium | reverse complement strand
AAATTGACTCATTCACTAACAACTTTCCGCTTCCGACTGTAAAGTAGCCACTCGCCACGCTTCTTAGTCAGCGCGAAGGATGCGCGTTCTCGCTCCGAAAGCCGAGCTGCATCCCTAGAACGAAGAATGATGTGTCCGATTTCCTTTGAAATACTTCCGGGCTCCACATATTGAACCCTCACCTCACGACTCAGCTCGCCATTGCCCGCCTTTGAAGTCCAGTAGAGCGAGAAATGATTTTTAGTCACAATTCCTACTCGCGGAATGCCGGCCTCGTGAACCGTTGCATCTGCTAGATCATTCAGCAGCTCTCCGGCCGAAGCGCGTTCATCTATGTAGGGGGATATGGAGGCAATCGCCACCAGATAGACCAAGAACAAGGAGAACGACATGAGCTGAACTCCTGCAAAACTTCGATCGAACAATTGCAACTTCCTGCGGATGAACATTCCCAATCCGCCCAAAAACAAGCCGAGCAGCAACGCGATACTGCTGAATTCCAAAATCGCTCCCAGCGCAATGATGGCCACCAAAAGCACCCCGATGTATCGAACGAACCGTCGGCCTGAGATAAATTTAAATAGCGCTGAAGCCCCCTCCTCCTCTTCGTGCAGCAGAGCCGCGCAGAAGAGCGCGAGCCCAGGTACACAAGGAAGCACATACAGCGGGTGGAGTTGCTGTACGAAGGTAAAAAAAATCGCAGCGCCGACCCCCCACATCAACGCGAACAACAGGTGTTGATTCGTTTCCAGTCTCTTCTTGATGGGCCGCCATCCCTTTACATACACCAAACCGGTTAAAACCAAACTCCATGGCATGAATGCAGCAAATAGCATTATCCACGAGAAACCATACATATGCGTGTGGCCGGAGCCATACTTATCGCCATAGTCCTTGAATAGGTAGCGCGCAACATTCTCATTCCAGAAAAAGTATCGCAGCGAGCCGGGGTTGTGGATCTCATTTGCAGCAAACCATGGAACCGTGACCACCAAAAAGAGAATGAAGCAAGAAATCCACGGAAGAGACTTAAGCCAACGAAAATCCCTGCGTGCCGTTGACCACAAAAACAGAGGGAACCAGACCAAAACAATAGCAATCGGCCCCTTCGTAAGAAACCCGCACGCCATGAAAGCCGAACTAAGAAGGCCGAAGATTTTCCTCGATCCATTCGAAAGAATGCAAAGATAGAGAAAATAGGTGGAAGCGGCCGTAAAGGCGGTTAACGTCACATCAATGACGCTTGCGCCGGCCAAGAAAAAAAGAAATACAGAGCTGAACGCTATGAGGCCCGCCGAAAACCCAACTTGCTCGCTGAACACTTTTCGTCCGAAACTCACAATCACCATGAGAATGGCAATTGTTGCGAACCAACTTGGCAAACGGGCTGTCCACTCATCAAAGCCAAAAAGCTCGTAGGTGACAGCGGTAAGCCAAAAGTGCATTGGCGGTTTTCCAAGATACGGAATGACCCCCTCCGGCATAGGCAGCTTAGGCGTGACCCAATCCCCCAAAAGAACCATCTCCTGGGCCACGCTCGCATAGCGCGTTTCGGTTGGGTCAACCAATTCCAAATACTCTAAGAACGCTCCTCGAAGAAGAATAGCAGTGAGCAAGATAGCGAATGGCACAAGGAATGGACGACCCATATTTTCTCAACACATCTCCAGCGCCACATTACAGGTTTCCAACACAATGCACAATTTGCCACCTGCAATCGAACCGCCCTCGTCCATACCGGCATGAAAAAAAGTAGGGGAAATTGGGCGTTCCTTTACGAAAGTCGCCTATACGTTTTAAGAAATTTCCCCGACAGTAAAAGGAATCCACAACGTACAGTTACCGCTCATTTTTGGCGATCTTTCATTCCGTATGCCTCGTCATCAGGATGGATTTACCCTCATCGAGCTTCTTGTCGTCATTGCCGTTATAGGTATATTGGCTGCTATCGCCATTCCCCAATACTCACGATATCGAACTCAAGCTTTCAATAAGTCCGCGCAAAGCCTTCTTCGCAATGCTGTTACGGCTCAGGAGGCGGCCTATTCTCAGTGGGATGCATATTCTGATTGCATGAATGCCGGGTGTGAACCGGCGCTTCCCGGACTTAAGGTACCCGCGAATATTTCAATCGCCTGCACACCACGGAACGACGGAGAGATCTACAATTGCTCAACACGTCACGCCAAGGGCACCTTGACCTACTTTTACGATTCTGAGAACAGCGTCTTTTGGGAACGCTAGAAGTGGGTTCGTAAATACCCCGAGCCCTATGCGAGGGGCATTTATGAATCAACTTCTAGGGACGCTGCTCCGAGATGGAGTCGCTTCCCCAACGCACCCTTGAGTCACATGACGCGCCCCCCTACTCTCCCCCGATCTCGGGGGCCTCAGCGGGAGCCCCGGCCGGGTGAAAATTTCGACCTATTCGCATCAGGTAAGCCCCCACCGTGCGCCCGCTGCGCCCGGTGGTTATCATCTGAACTTCTGAAAGAGACTCAAAGTACGGCTGCAAGATTGTGTCCGTAATGTCGCCCTCAGACCGCGCAACGAGAACCATATCCGCGCCAGGCCCTATTTTTTCCTGCAAGTTCCAGAATCGAAACATAAGATCCTCCCGGCCCACGAGAGAACGACCCAGCACCGGAACTTCCACTCCCTTTTTTGACAAATAAAATTTCAATTCGCTTGCGATATTGTGTTTATCTAAACCAAGTACTCCGACGCTCTGAGCCCCCCCCTGTCGCAATTCCCTTACCGCCGGCTCCACTTGGCTTGCGAGACTATCCCAACCAACAAAACGCCTTGTTCCATTCGTATACGGGACAAAAGGCAGACCGAGTCCTGCATAATGGAGCACGCCCCCCAGAAGGAGGGTGCACACTGCCAACACCGGAGCCCAGCTCGCCGCAACGATTTTATGAAATTTGCCCCTATCCACGTCAGCGGCGAGGAGGACTTGTCGAGCGAGACATGGCAACAACGCTAAATAGGCCGGTCCGCTCCAGTTGAGTTTGGTTTCATGTTGAAAGCTATAGGCAAGAAAAACCACAAACGGAACAAGAATGGCGCACCATACAAAGAGGCGCTGGGCCCGCATGTCGGGAAGCCCACTGCTCCGGTCCTCTCGCGGCAAACCGGTCATGCAAAGCAGAAGTCCCAGCAATCCGCTTGGCGTTATGAGGACCAAGACATCCAAAATGTACTTGTGCACGGCAAATTCGCTAGGCATCTCAAATCGCCGCGGCCCCTGAAAAACAAAGGAGGCCCACGCATGGGTATAGTTCCAATAGAGTACCGGGGAAAATATCAGCAGCGAGAGTATCGCCGCCCCATAAGGCTCGATGCGAAAAAACCATTTCCGACCCGGAGAATAGAGCAGCATCAATAGCACAACCGACCCGCCGAGAAGCACCATGGTATACTTGGCTAAAAGCCCCACTCCGATACTCACACCCAATCCCAGCCAATAGGATCGCCGTTCCTTTAAGAGAGCTCCATGCGCATAATAGAGCCCTGCCATCCATGCCGCCACTAAGGCGCTATCCGGCGCCACCGTGTAACCGATACCGGTGAAAAAGGGCAAGCTCGAATAGAGCGCTACCGACACCACACCGTTTTCACTATCAAAGATATCTGTCGCCAAGAGGTACAGATAACGGGCTCCAATCGCCCAGCAAATAATGGCGGGGAAACGCACCGCAAACTCGCTCGTTCCCCATAGCTCGGTTGAGAGACGAATGAGCCAGCCGGTAAGCGGCGGATGGTCGAGGTACCCTAGGGCCAGGTTTCTTCCGTAAAGCCAATAGTAGGCTTCCTCCGGGATGAGATCAGGAAGGCCAAGAAATAGGAGTCGCAAGAGCACAAAGTAGGCTGTCATAAGCA
>CAZPBV010000319.1:0-3915 GCA_964584675.1 uncultured Bdellovibrionales bacterium | reverse complement strand
ATGGAGGCAAGGTTGGGTATTATACAGATGGTCCCAGTGGGAACATGCTGGCGGGTGCGCGGTGGTATTCTCCTCAACTGAGACGGTGGCCCTCTTCTTTCCCTCAGAGACCGCGCGCGAAATAGGCGAAAAATTGTTGATTTACAATCGCCCCAAAACCCCAACAATTCCACCGCCCTACGCCGCTGATTCAGTAAGAAACTTACTCTGAAATGTAGCGATTGAAGATTCGAATGCCGAGAACTTAGGTATGATGCCTACGGCAACTTGGTAACGTCTAGTGGGAGCGATGTAAACCGCTACTGCCATTCGGGGCACGGAGGTAATCGCCTGCTCAGCACCGGCGGATCATTCAATATCTGATTCGCGATGAGGCTCGCCAAAGAGGTCTTATCGATATCGGCTTTCATACATTTGAAATGCGAGCAATCCTCGTTCAAGCGCCAAGGCTAGAGCGGCCTTGGTCCAGTTGAGCGGCGTGTTGGAGTTGGGGCGCCAAGGCACCGCCCGCGAGGCCGCCCACTGAGAATCAAAGAAATAAGCTTCCGGGCACGAACCGGCTGGAATCTTTACTCGGGTGTTGTCGTAGGTCAGGTCGTAGGTGGTAGGACGAGCCGTGATATGCGATAACGCGCGCTTGAGATGTTGTTCGCCATAGCGGAAACTGAGAACATCTCTGCCATCAGAATTTGCAAAACGTCTAAAGTAGTAAGCTGCCAGCGTGGCGTCAAATAAGCACCATTCGGCCTCTCGGAACCCCGGCTTGTGTTGGTCAGCCATAAGGTGCGGGTCCCCGCGATGTATGTAGTCGCTTCCAACGTAGGGATCCCCTCGGTAACGCTTGAAGCCGACTTCCCCCATGAGAGAATACACAGTTCGTAAAATAGCCGTCTCTTGTCTTTCGGTCAGGCCGACCTCAAACGGGTAAAGCAATATTGATAGTCCTGCGTCACGAGAGGGAACCCCCGGGGTATCGGTCTCTATTGCGAAAGCGTCAAGCTCATTGGGAATGCGTTGGGCGAGGGTTGTGCGGCCATGGTCGATCATTGTTGCAAGGAGGTCTGGGAGCTTTGCCTGTTCGGAAAGATTAAGCGCAGGAAGACACTCTGTGCCATGCTGTTCAAAAAACTTTCGCGCTTCCAGCAGAGCCGCCACGCTAATTCCCACACTCGTGGCACGCTTTAATCCTCGTTGTTCTTCCCAGGGCCCAAAGTCGTCCTGCGCCCAATAGTGTATGCAATGAAGCATCTTTATCGCGGCAACAAAAATGGATTCGCTTTCATTGTGCGGGTTAATACAGGAGATGCGACGGTTAAGGTCGGGCAGGTCAATGACTTCTTGATTGGCAAATCGAAAGGTGGTCCAAAGCCACATGGACAGGGCGTCTAGTTGGGCATGACTCCATGCCTCGGCGGACTTCTCGAATCTCAGCGCCCCGCTTGTATCAATTGGAATTCGCACCAGCGGCACCTCATGTAATTGGTGGTACTTTCCTTCTGGATCTGGATTGAAATGATACCAAACGATGTGGCTGCGCTGGGGTTCAGCCCCATAAAACATTCCCAAGTTTTCAACTACCGCCCGGGCAGCCTCATTATAGCCGGTCCATTTCAAAGCGCAGGCGACAAGCGCGGTATCACGTGTCCAGCTATGGCGGGAATAAGAGCTCTGAGGATTGGTGGATGCCGGAATGGTGCCCGGCCCAAGCGCGGTAATAGAAAGATCAACTTTTGTATTACGAATGATCGATAGAATGTCGTCGTGACGGAGCGGGTACCGGGGATCGAGCAAATGTCCAAGGGGATGCTGCGCTCGCAAACCGGGATGAGGAACAATCTGTTCCAATGGTGGAATATACTTATCGTCCCACGAGCATGTGGGGCCGGTAAGTCGTTCTCGAGCAACGGAAGCGCTACCTGCCTGTTCGGCAAAATGAGCTCCTAAATCAAAGATCTGAACTGCACTCATGGGCTATCGGCCAGTATTGCCCGTAACCAGCCATTTTTCCAAGAGGGTTTTTTGTTGGGTAGCAAAGGTATAGCCCGGATCTCTCACCACTGAGTGAAAAGTCCGAGATAGGGCCATGCCCTTTACGGATGTGTCCCCAGAGAAACGCTCAGCGTATCGGCAATTGCATTAACGCTTACTATGTCTGGCAGTCCGTCTCGATTGATATCTGTCACTCGGAGCCCTTGTATTCCCGCTCCCGAGGGTATCGTTCCCCCCCAGCTAAATCCCATGCCGGAGCGCCCACGCAGAAGGTTGATATTGCCAAAACCGTTGTTCGAGACCGCCAGATCCATGAAGCCGTCTCCGTCAAAGTCTCCTCGTCTTAGCCCCTGAGGGTGGTCGCCAACTAAGTAGCGGCCGCGCTGTTCAAAGTTACCGTCTCCAAGTCCCCTTAGGATTGTAATGTCATTGGAGTTCCACCCGCTCACTGCTAGGTCGGCAATCCCATCGCGATCGAAATCGCCCGCTATGAGGTCGTAGGTTCCCGAGCCGGCCGGAACTACAATAGTTGAGACTACCCCGTTTGCCCCATTGCCTAAGAGCACCTTGATACTGGTACTCATATCGGCGATTGCGATGTCCTGCAAACCGTCTCGATTGAAATCTGCAATCGCCATGCGGCTTGCAGCGACTCCGCTAATCGTGGCAGGAATAAAGCTGCCTCCCCCGGTGGGGTTTCCGAGAAGATTTGTCAAAAGAGGGCCATTTTGATTTGCTATGAGCAGGTCAATAGCACCGTCATTATTTAGATCGTTTCTCAGTATCGTGCCGGGATTATTATCGGCTGCATACTCATTGGCAGGGGTAAGGTTTCCGGACCCAGTTCCAAAAAATATGCCGACTCTGCGATTGCCGCTATCGAGACAGGCAAGGTCGGCGATGCCGTCAAATCCAAAATCTGCGACCTCAAGGCTGGTTGCATCATTAAATCCGTAGGCCTGTTCACTCCCTAGTGTGCCGGGGGTTGATGGAGAGTTGAGACGCACGCTGATTGAAGAAGAGTAACGTCCGCTTGAGGCGACATCGATGAGACCATCGGAATTGAAGTCAGCTACCACGAGGTGACGAGGAGCGTCACCGGCCGGGTAGTCGGCCGGGGGAGTAAACGATAATTGCGATTCGCCGACTGCTGTAAGGACAACACTGAGCGAGTCACTCGCCGGAATAGCGTTGACCGCCGCCAAGTCCGGCATGCCGTCCCTGTTAAAGTCGGCTGACACAATGGCGCGAGGGCCAAAACCGACTTCCATGCGCGATGCTATTGATACACCGCCGGAGCTGGAACTTTTTCCTAAGAAGAGAACGAACTCCCCAGGTGAGTGGTTACTGTCGTCAACCGCAAGTGCGAGGTCGGGGCGTCCATCGCCATTGAAGTCGCCTGAAGTCAGGGAGGCCGGGGTGCGCTTGGCGCTTACGTTGTTGACCACATCTAAGAATCCCGGCCACTGCATTTGTCCGTTGCCGGGGGGTAGATTTTTTAAAATATACACCTCATTGTCACGAGTCATTCCGCCGTCGGAAGAAAAGTATCCGCTCGCGGCTATGTCGAGGGCTCCGTCAGCATTAAAATCACCCGCGGCCAGTCCAAACAAGGCGGCATTGCCAGTTTGTCCGTTCTCTGGATTGGAAAAGCCGACGAATGATAACGACTGAGCGGGGGTCATTTGCGCGCCACCGTTATTGCGGAACGTTTGAATAGAGCTCTGGTTAACAATGGCGACTAAGTCCTGGTCTCCGTCCCCGTCAATGTCAGCGGCTATGACTTTTCCACCCCAGGGCAACGCCTGTTGGGAGTGAACTTGAAATGCGCCGAGTCCATTGCCAAGCAAGATGGTCAGCTTTCCATTCAATGAAAAATCTACCGCCGCAATGTCGGTGAAGTAATCGCCATTAAAATCTGCTATT
>CAZPBV010000318.1:0-3924 GCA_964584675.1 uncultured Bdellovibrionales bacterium | reverse complement strand
CAATAACGATCTTTCAAAACTTGGCATTCCTCCTCATCAGTTGAAACTGATTCGTGAAGCAATTAATAGACCCGATGGCCTGGTTCTCGTAACCGGCCCGACCGGTTCTGGAAAAACCACTACGCTATATGCCGCTCTCAATGAGCTTAACGATATTTCGGTGAGCGTATTTACCGCAGAGGATCCGATTGAGGGAACACTTCCCGGCGTTACGCAATGTCAGACCAATGCGCAAGTAGGCTATACCTTTGCAACCATACTTCGTTCCCTCCTGCGGCAGGACCCCGATGTTATTCTGGTGGGCGAAATTCGAGATCAAGAGACGGCCGAAATCTCCATCAAGGCAGCTTTGACGGGTCACCTGGTTCTCTCGACCTTACATACGAACTGTTCCGTCTCCACAATTTCTCGTCTCATCAATATGGGAATCGCACCTTACCTTATTACCACCTCTGTCAATTGCGTTGTTGCCCAACGCTTAGTCCGAAGAGTCTGCGAAAGCTGCAAGCAGGAGGTTACTGTACCGCCCGAGATTCTTGAGAAATTGGGGGCAGGAGCTGCTGAACTGGTTGGCCAAAAGTTGTGGCGCGGTAAGGGCTGCGGTGAATGCCGAAATTCCGGATTTAAAGGACGAGCGCCGATATATGAGGTGCTCATGATGAGTGACGAGTTACGGCGGCTTATTCTTGAGGGGGCGTCACGTGAAGAATTGCGACTCATGGCGAAGGCGCAAGGCATGATAACTCTACGAGATGCCGGTATTGCCTTGGTGCAAAGCGGTGTAACAACTCTGGAGGAAGTCTTAGGCGCAACAAATGAAGAAGATGTGGTTGCCCCAGGGACACAGCCCACGGTAAGCCAGGTTGAATCTGCCGACCAGTCCATGCGGGCAGTGGTGAGTGCTGCGGTTGCGGTTGAAGAAGCTGCCCAGCAGGTGGCTGTCACGGCCCCGGCGCAGGTCGCACCGGCGGCTGTGTCGGCCGATACACTCTTGGCTCAGCAGTCCGCAGCGGTGCCTGATGATAGGGAAAAGCAAGCGGGGCTTAAATGGAAAATGCAGAAGGCCGCGCGCCTAGGAACCACGGCTCACTAAGGAGTTTTTGAGAAAGGAGAGTAGTTATGATACCAAAATTTCTTGTTGTTGACGATGACCCGGATGTGAGAACCCTGATGCAAGTAATGCTTCAGGGGCTTGGATGCGAATCGGTCCTTGCGGAAGGCGGTGCTCAGGCACTACAGATTTTGCAAAACCGGGAAATGGCGGCTCAGTTTGATGCGGTGTTTCTCGATGTCATGATGCCTGACGTGAGCGGCATTGACGTGCTCAAAACCATTAAAGAGTCCCCTGACCTTACACATCTTCCGGTGGTAATGTTAACAGCCAAGGATCGTTCAGATGATATTATCGAAGGTTATAAAGGCGGAGCTGATTACTATATCCCCAAACCCTTTACTAAAGAGCAAATCATATATGGACTCGATCTAGTTCTTGGCGAAGATGGAGAAGAAACAGAGAAAAAGCCCGTAAATGCAGTGGTTTTGAACGAATTCTGATGCCTATCTGATAAGTCGGCAATTTTTTTGTATTGAGCATAGTCCCGATTCTGCCGATACCAGCACGGGGGATGCCAATAATGAGTAGGCTGGGGTCATTACCGCTGCTATCAATTCGACGAAACCTTGACCTTCCGGGTGCTGTGGTCTGTGTTGACTGCAAGCCTGGAACTATCACTATCTTCAACGACGAGAACGGAGGCAGCCTTCCTCGCTACTCGCGAGCGCTCGCGAATCAAAAAGGAGAAGAGCGATTTACGTTGGAATTGGGAGGTCGGGAGTATCAAGCCGGCGAGCAAGTATTGGTGGGATTTGACAATGACTTGCCGGAGGGGGTTAGCATTACCGAATATTTGGCGAGTAATGGGTTCGGGCCGGACGAAATTGAGAGCATCATCGATACATATGAACTGAGGTCGGTGCACTATCTTCACTGTGCCCAGTTGCCGGAAACAGCAAAGCGACAAGTACAATTGCTGGTAGCGCTTCATACTTTGTCACCAGTACTGGTGCTGAATGATCCTTTCATGCCGTTTAACGGTAGGTGGCGCGAGTCGTTTGCCGCCTTGTTATACGAGCATATCCGGGCCTCAAATCGTATCTGTGTCATTATCAATTTAAGTTTTGCCCCGAAGTGTTGGCTTGAGAAAAAAGACCTACAAACTCTAGATGTCGGGGTGTTGGCGGACAAAGTCTTCAAAAAAACTCAGGAGATCATCACTAGGCAGGAAGCGGAGAGGGAGAGAACGGGAAAGCTGTCTCCTAGTGGTGGAAGAGACCTGAGCGCGGACCTCGCAGCCCAGGCTGACCGCGAACTGGATGAGCTAACAGGTCTTCCGCGTATTGCCTGGTATGCTTATCGCGAGACAAAGGACTTTATTTTCGATCCTTTAGCACGCATTACAAGAATGTTTCGAACTGCCGGTGGAGCGGCGGCGATTGCGGGATTTGCCTTCCTCGTCTTGGTGATGGGTGTGGTTATGTTTCCATATCTTGCTCGTCAACGAGCGCTCATCTCGGAACTAGCAGGAAAATTTGACGTCAGTTGGGGAGATATTAAACAAGCCGTTCAACAGTCGGGTCGCAGCCCTTCTGACAAATCTTTGGATATTCCAAACTTACCAGAGGGCGAGGCTCTCGAAATTGAGTCAAAGAATGGCGAACTCGCCGATTCCGATTCTAAGTTTCTTACAACAGCGTCTACAGAGGCGGATGAGTCCCCGGTAGAGGAGGTCGATTGGTCAGGGGGAGGTGTAGAAGCTCGTCTGTTGTTGCCAGAGTTTAAAATTATTGAGCCCGTTGAACAGCCAAATTCACTGGTGCCTGAGGATATAAAGAACTGGCTTAGTGAGTGTTCATGGTGTGGCCCGGGCGATGACTGGCCGAGCCTAGCATTGTTAGCAGAGGCATCCCAAGAATTTAGCTACGACTCTTCCGAACAAGGTAGTCCTCTGCTTCAACTGGCGACTACAAACCTACTTGCCGAGTAGGCCTGCCAGATGGCGACACGCGTCGGTAGTGGTAAAAATCCCAACCAGTTTGTCCTTGTGGATGGCGACAAGAGCGCACCCAATTTGTTCTTTAACCATTTTTTCCAAAACAATATCCAGCTTTGTTGTGGGCTCAACAATATATGGCTCGGGAGTATAAACATCCTGCACCAGCAGCTCTGACTCAGACGTTTTGCTCCACCCCGAGGCAAACTTGATATCGCGATCGGTAATAATACCAACCAGCCGACCGCCCTGCTGCACCGGAAGATGTCTAATATTATGATCCCGCATCAAGCTCTTGGCAATTTTAACGTCTTGATCGAGACCGATTGAGTGCGGGCAAAGGGTCATGACGGACTGAATTTCTGGAATACTTCCCATGTGCAAAATCTCCTTGCTTAGCTTTTAGCACGATGGGGCCAAAGAGTGAAGGACAGTAAGGACTATATGAGCAAATGCTTCAAGAATATTGATGATTCTGGCACACTATCAAAGTTGGGGAAGGGATTGGTCTCTGGTATATTTTTAGCTATGGCGGTGGATGTGGTGCAGAATTGGCCACTGAGATGGGGCCCTCTCCGAGAAGTAAAATCGTTTCACAGAAAAGGATTCTTTTATGAGCAATAAAGTAAGAGCAAGAGATGTAATGACCAAGAAAGTTGTTACGGTTTCTCCTGACATGAGATTAGGTGAAGTGTGGGCGCTTTTTCATGAAAGAAGGATAACAGGAGCCCCGGTCGTAGACGAAGACGGAAGTCTGCGAGGTGTAATCTCACTATCCGACATTGTTCGCCAGGCGACACAAGACATTTGGGCAACGTTGCCCCACAGTATTTATTATGTTGGAGTACCTTATTGGGAAGGTATGGGAGTCAGA
>CAZPBV010000317.1:0-3940 GCA_964584675.1 uncultured Bdellovibrionales bacterium | reverse complement strand
CGTGGAGCCTGTTCTCCCTGGGTGCGGTCGCAGCGCTGGTGTGGGTTTTGATGAGAAGACCCAGAGAGATTTCTGTTTTCTATGTGCCTGTCAGGAGCTTGCGAATTCAGCACCTACTTGCAGCGATCGGCATCGGGGCTCTCTGCTGGGAGGCCTTCTATCTCGTGCAAACGGCCCGCCTTGCGCCCCCAAACTCCTGGGACGCAATGACTTACCATTTGCCTCGCGCCGTCCAGTGGCTCTCGCAGGGGTCATTGGAGCATTTTCCAACTCGGGACTTGCGTCAGCTGTTTCTTAATCCGTTTCCAAGCCTGCTGCACCTCCAAGCATTTGCCTTTGGGGTTGGCGAGAGCGCCGCCAACCTCATTCAGGTTCTATTTTTTGTCTTGTGCTGGGTGGCTGTTTCCGAGATTGTTAGAGAGGTTGGTGGGAGCGCGGCTTCTCAGGTTGGAGCCTCGGTTTTGTTGGCAAGCCTTCCCATCGGCGTTCTAGAATCGACCGGAACCTTATCCGATTGCATCCACGCTTTTTGGCACCTCTGTACGATACTTTTTATGGTGCGCATTGTCCGTTCTCCCTGCGGCGGAGCGGCGTGGGGCGATGCAATCTGTATAGGGTTGGCGCTTGGACTCTCTATCGCTTCAAAGGGGACAGCGGTGCTGTTCTCATTGCCGCTTGGCATCGTGCTTTTGATTTGGCTTATGCGCGTGCGAACGGCTACGGCTGCGAGGGCCCTGGCTATTGCAGGGATGCTTGCTTTGGCGTTGAACGCTCCTTTTTGGGAGCGAAACTACCGGCTTTTTTCTCATCCACTCGGGCCGACTTCCGGCAGGCTCACCATCTATTCCCTGAAGAACGATGTGGTTTCCGCCGGCACGACGATCTCGAATATTCTTCGCAATGTTTCGCTGCATCTTGTAGTTCCGGAGCCTGCCGCCAATGAGTGGTGGGTGAAGGGGATAACCGATATTCATAGTGCCCTTGAGATTCCCCTCAATAGCCCTGCAACGACGTGGAGTGGAACCGCATTTCCGCTCCTTCATGCTCCCTGGGACGAAAATTTAGTTCCCAATCGCCTGCACCTGATTGTTGTTGTTGTTGCGTTTCTTCTGTTGCCGTTCCTCTATCGTAGAAAGCATTTTCCCGGCTGCGCTCTTGTTGCGGCACTATGTGTCAGTGACTTCATTCTTTTTTGCGCTGTGCTAAAATGGCAGCCGTGGCACACTCGTTTACACCTGGTACTGTTTGCTCATGCCTTGCCGGTTGTGGCGTACGTAGCGGAGGGGCTCGTGACGAGGTGGGGCCTGGTGTCAATCTGCGCATACTTGTGGGCCCAAGGGGCGCCAATCATCTTCAATAATGCCCACCGCCCGTTGCAGGGAGAGTCCGGATTGGCTGCGGTACCTGAGTTGGTTAATCTATTTCGTGCGCAACCTGACCTCCAAAGCTCGGTCAGTAGGCTTACTGATGCGGTTAAACAGCGGCGCTGTTCCCGTATCGGACTCATTTTGGATGAGGATGATTGGGAGTATCCGCTTTGGCATCTGTTGAGAACTTCACAGGGCTCGCGGCCGCTACTATTTCATGCTGCCTGTGAAGCAAGACCGTTCCCGCATGCTGCCATCGAGCGGGACGAGAGGGCTTGCTCGCTAATTTGGTTTCGAGCGCCCCCTGAGAGTGCGGTTACGTGCTACGGCAGAGATTATCGTCAGGTTTTTCGCGATGGTATTATCGCTATGTACGAGCGCATAAGATAGCAAGCCTTTCTGCGACAGAGAGAGAGTTAAAAAGGATCCGCCGACCAGTCGGGTTCGTCGATGACAACCCCGGACTCAACCATATCTACCACCTCTTCGCGCTCTTCGAGCCGATCAAAACGAGTAAACTCTGGCGAAAAGGCCAGCCGCACTGTTCCGGTCGGTCCGGAGCGGTGCTTCGATATGAGGAGTTCAGCAACCCCGCGGTCGCTAGTATCCGGATTATAAACCTCATCACGATACACAAACATGATAAGGTCGGCATCCTGCTCAATGGCCCCAGACTCTCGGAGGTCAGACATGAGCGGGCGCTTGTCGGTGCGAGATTCCACGGAACGATTGAGCTGGGAAAGAGCTACCACGGGCACATGCAGTTCCTTGGCGAGGGCCTTGAGCGAGCGAGAGATGTCTGAAATTTCCTGCTCTCTGCTATGGCTGTATGTGGGGCTCCGCATGAGCTGAAGGTAGTCGACCACCACCATAGAAAGACCGCGCTCTCTATGCAGGCGCCGTGCTTTGGCGCGCAGCTCAGCCACGGGGAGGGCCGGGGTGTCGTCAATATAAACGGGGGCCTCGGCGATACGCGAAGCCGCATCGACCAGTTTGGGGAAATCGCGCTCGCCGAGATTCCCGGTGCGAACACTTGAATTCGACACCCGCGCCTCGGAACAAAGCATGCGAAGAACGATCTGCTCCTTGGACATCTCCAGAGAAAAAACTGCTACCGGGCGTTTCTCGTGAATACCGACAAATTGAGCCATGCAGAGCGCCAGCGACGTCTTTCCCATTGAGGGGCGGGCGGCAATAATAATGAGGTCCGAGGGTTGAAAGCCTGCGGTGATAACGTCGAGTCTATCAAAACCGGTGGGAACGCCGGTGACGGGCTCTTTCTTATCATAGAGGCGCTCAACAAGCTTAATGGACTCTTGAACCACTTCGCCCACATGGTAAAAAGCCGGTGTAATGCGGTAATCTGAGACACCAAGAATGCGCTGCTCGGTGTCGTCAAGAAAAGACTCAACGTCGACCTCGGGTTGAAAGGCATTTGCAATAATTTCGGATGCTTCATGTATGACGCGACGGCGGAGGCCCATCTCCTTGACGACGCGTGCGTAGAATCCGACATTTGCCGAGCTTGGGACTAGACTTGCCAAGCGGGAAAGGTTCTCAATGCCGCCGGACTCCTCGAGTAATCCCATAGTACGTAGTTGTCCCGAAAGGGTGACAATGTCGATTGGTTCACGCTTGTCCGTGAGCGTAACCATAGCTGAAAAAACAGCTCGATTTTGGGCTCGGTAAAAATCATCGGCGCGAACTCTTTCGAGAGCATGATTAATGGCATCATTGTCAATTAAGATGCCGCCCAAGATAGCCTCTTCCGCCTCAATGGAATGAGGAGGGACTCGCGTGCCGAAGCCGGTGAGCGAGCCGGAAGCATCGACATGGCCGCCTCGATGGCGAAACTTGTCCTGCTTTCCTCCTGTCTTGCTTGCCGGAAATCCCACGAGCGCTAGCTCCCGTTACAAATCTGCCGTTGAGTTACTTCCAGTTCCGCCTCTTCCGGTTGTATCACTGCGCGGCCCCCTAATCTCTCCAAATGGTCTCAGAATCAGAGAGGTCAATCCACTTGGCGGCGGATTTTAGCACATCTCCGGTATTGAATTGACCAAAATCAGCATTAACGGTATCTGCCCCAAGCTCACGAGAAAGGGACAGTGGGTAGCTCAGGTCGCGTCCAGCGCAGACCACGGTAACAATACGCTGAACCGGACCCATGGAAGTCGAACTGGCCAGGCTTGGCGCTGGTTGAGGCGTATTATGGGCAGCCGAGTCCGCTAGCGGGGATTGAGAGAGAGAGGGCTGAAGGGGCGAAGATTCTGGCGCTCGATCCGGGAGCCTTGCGCGTAACTGGGAGCTGGCAGCTGGGAAAAGACCGATTCTTCGCACTCCAGACGGCGGCAGGCTCTCCGCCGGCGGGAAAGCCTCGCTTTCGGGCGACTCCGGACGGTACTGTGATAGTGCGCTAAACTCTGTGTGACCCATAGAAAACGCAAGAATGTCAGACGCCATCTCAACTTCAACGCTGACTTGGCGGGTCACTCCTTTTGGCGGTAGTCGCTTCACGATGACCGTGAGACCGGCACGAGCTACCGCGTCCAGAAATGCCCGCTGTCTTGAATCGT
>CAZPBV010000316.1:3018-3971 GCA_964584675.1 uncultured Bdellovibrionales bacterium | reverse complement strand
GAAACATAGCTCTTCAACTCAAGAAGGCAGTTGAAAAGCAGAAAATTTCGCAGTCCGATTGCGATAAGACGCTATCTCTTCTGCGCAAAGGGTCATCAGCAGGAGACTTTTCGGGCTGTGACCTGGTAATCGAGGCTATTGTCGAAAATGCCGAGATTAAAGCTGAGACCTTCCGACAGGTTGAACAAAAACTTTCGTCCGACGCTCTGCTCGTTTCAAATACATCTTCGATATCCATTACCAAGTTAGCAGCCGGTACTCAGCGCCCAGAAAAGTTCTTGGGCATGCACTTTATGAACCCTGTACCGGTCATGAAACTTGTCGAGATCATCCGAGGACTTCAGACAAGCGATGAAACATTCCGCGCCTGTAATACTTTTTGCGAGAGCTTGGGCAAAACAACGGTGCTCGGTATTGACTCTCCCGGATTTGTCGTTAATCGCATTCTGTGCCCCATGATTAACGAAGCCATTTTCTTGCTTCAAGAGGGGGTGAAGGCTGAAGATATTGATAATGCGATGAAACTAGGGACCAACCAGCCGATGGGACCTCTTACTCTGGCAGATTTTGTAGGGCTCGACACTCTCTTATTTATTCTTCAAATTCTGCACCGCGAACTGGGCGAGGATAAGTATCGTCCGTGTCCTCTCCTCATCAAGTACGTAGAGGCGGGCTGGTACGGCAAAAAATCGGGGCGCGGATTTTATTCCTACACATAAGACAGGCTATTGTCCCGCTGCCCGGCCAGGGTGCCACAGGCTGCCTGTATGTCGGCGCCACCCGAGTAGCGTCGCACCACCGGCTGGCGCAGGTAACGATTCAATAAACTTCTAAAGTGGTACAATTCCTCCTCAGTGGGAGGCTCATAGCGTCCAGTCGGGTCGGTTACCTCAATCAGATCAAGCCGCACCGGAGTATCCTGGATCAAGTCTGCCAACGAGCGGGCATCTTCC
>CAZPBV010000316.1:0-3008 GCA_964584675.1 uncultured Bdellovibrionales bacterium | reverse complement strand
TCCCGCCTGGTTAACGCATAGCGCCGCGCTGCGGCCATTACCTGAGCAACAGGAATACGCGCGGCTATAGGAACAAGCAGCGCGCGCTTTTCATCAGTCGCAGCCCCCAGACTAATAGACAAACGAAAGCGCCGTTGCTCGTCAATGAAACGATGGATCTGCTCTAGGACACCCACGGTACTGATGGTGATTGCTCGGCCTGCAATGGCGTGGTTTATAGGAAAACGCAACAGCTCTGCCGCCGCCAAGACGTTATCATAATTGAGAAACGGCTCGCCCATCCCCATAAATACCGCCCCCGTTACACGGCGCCCCGAACGCCGCACTACATCTCTGGTTTGAATAAATTGGTCGATAATCTCCCAGGTAGCGAGATTTCGCCGCTTTAGTAGCCGAGCCGTGGCGCAAAAGGTGCACCCCATGGCACAGCCGACTTGGGATGACAGGCACACTGAAACACAGCGCTCCTTGTGGAGCGGTATCGCCACCGACTCAACCGCCAAACCATCAAGTGTTCGAAAGAGTAGTTTCTGAAAGCCATCGCGAGCAGACGTTCTAACCTCCTCAAGGCGCAAGTGCCTGAGCTCGCCGACGTAAGGCCGAAACCTTTTCGGAAATAGACCTGCGTCCTCCCACTGCCTCGGATGCTGCCGCCCCTCCCCGATGACGAGTGTCATCCACTGCCGCAGCCTATTGCCCGGCAACCCAAGCGCTTCAGTTGAGGCGCACAAGACTCGGGGGTCATGGTCTCTTGGATCTATGACTGCCCCTACCATGTGCCCCGATCTTACGAAGCCTGTTCACATAAACGCGCATGGAGCATTTTAAGAAGAGCGAAATTATCGGAATGCCCCGTCATGACAGCACGAACACGCCCCTGTATCCGTCGCCCCAATAAATAGAGGTCACCTATGGCATCCAAAATTTTATGACGCACCGGCTCCTCGGAAAATCTCATGGCCCCATTAATCGGCCCTTCAGCACCAATGAGAACAAAATTATCAAATCGCCCGCCGAGTGCCAGCCCCTGCTTCTGCAGGGCGCCAATATCTTTGACAAACCCAAAGGTTCGAGCCGGCGCTATTTCTCGCTTGTAGTCTTCAATATCGTTGAGGGAAAAAACAAAGTGCTGCTTCCCCAGCGGGGCCGGATATTCCAATGTATAGTCGACTTCAAAACAATCATGTGGTTCAAATTGAATAAACTCCTTGTCGTTTCCGACTCGCAACACCTCTTGAATTTTAATCTCATACCAGTCGCCGGACTGCTCAACGGTGCCGGTCTGATCAATCAGCGCGCAGAACTCACGCGCCGAACCATCCATGACAGGAACTTCGCCGTTACATTTGATCAGGAGATTTGAAATTCCATAGGCATGCAGAGCCGACATGAGATGTTCAATCGTTCCCGCCTGGGTATCGCCAAGACGCACGGTGGTGGCAAACCCGGTTGACGCCACGTAGTCCACATGCGCCGGCACTACCGTTGACTCAGAGACACCGACAAAATGGATCCCGGAATTGGACGGAAGCGGCTCCAGAATAAGGCCGCTCTTCCGTCCCGAGTGTAAACCTTGTCCGTAAAGAATGGCGTTTCCTGAGAGAGTGCGCTGCACCACCTTCCGCCCCTTCCAGGCGTGGCTCTTAAAGGCCAGGGGCTTCAGAGTGGCTGGGTCCCAATCTCTTCCCACCACAAATTCCCCTTGTTCCTGAGGTGTAAAACTCACCGTGTCGCCATGTCCTTCGGTTTCGGGCACACCACGCAAGGCGCGTCGCACGAGCGCCAAAGTTGCGCCAAGGCCGAGCGGCTTTTCGATAAAATCGAAAGCCCCAAGGCGGGTCGCCTTGACCGCGGTTGCAATAGTGGCGTGACCGCTCATCATGATAACAGGGACGGAGGGATACATTTGTTTGATCTTAAGCAGGATTTCTAAACCATCCATGCCGGGCATCCAAATGTCTAATAACACCACCGAGGGCTTAAAAGACTTCAGAAGAACAAGAGCCTGCTGCCCATCTTCCGCCACCAAAGTGGAAAAGCCTTCATCGGAAAAAACGCCCTCCAACGTCTTACGAATACTAGCCTCATCATCGACTATCAACACCGAATGTTCGGGCTCAAGACGTGAAGAAGCGTCCCGGATGTCATCTATAATTTTCTCAGCCAACATTACCTCCGCCCACTATCCAACCCCATCCGCAAAATTTTTCAGATAGCGGCTGCCGTCACGGAAAAGAGTGGCGGATCGCTCGGCGCCTACGCTCACGACGCTCACTGGGATTTCCAGGTGCTGCTCAATGCGCTCTACGTAACGTCGCGCCTGTTCCGGCAAAGTTTCCCAGGTCGTTGCCCCTTCTAGTGACTCCCTCCATCCGGGAAGCTCTTCGTACTCAAGAGTCACCCGTTCCAAATCTTGGGCAAGGGCCGGAACATCTTCGATCTCACGGCCATCGACTCGGTAACGCACACCTATCTTCAGTGTCTTCACACCAGACAGGACATCCAGTTTCATGAGCGCAATTGAATCGTATCCATTAAGACGAATGGCCCGTTTCAGCTGAACGATATCAAGCCATCCACAACGCCGCGGACGTCCCGTAACCGTTCCAAACTCGGCGCCGCGTTCCCGAATGCCCGCCCCAACAGAATCATGAAGCTCGCTTGGAAAAGGTCCCGCTCCCACCCGAGTTGTATACGCCTTCGCCACTCCCAAGACATAATCAACAAGCTTGGGACCCACCCCACAGCCAGTGCAAACAGCCCCGGCGATCGTGCTGGACGATGTAACAAAAGGCACCGTTCCAAAGGTTTGATCGAGCATGGCTGCCTGAGCACCCTCAAAAACCACTCGCTCTCCATTCTTTAAAGATTGATTAATAAGCCAAGATCCATTCCCGACAAAGGGCCCAAGTTCCTTGGCTGCCGTTTGTAAGGCCGCCCAAACATCCTCGAAACTCAATTGCTCCGAGCTACCAAGTACGTTTCGCAGATAAGCGTTATTATCATCC
>CAZPBV010000315.1:0-4012 GCA_964584675.1 uncultured Bdellovibrionales bacterium | reverse complement strand
AGCGCCGGCGATCTGACTGCAAAAAATAACCGGAAGGAGTATCAAGATTGAAATCGTTTTCATGGTTCCCGCGGCAACCTGCCTAATCCATTAGTAAGATGCTTGCGCCTTTAGTTTTGCGCCGTATGTTTCCAGGCGTGGTATGAACTTCTCACGAGGGGGCCTGATTCAACGAAAGAAAAGCCCTTTTCCAGCCCAAGTGTTTCATATTCTTTAAATTCTTCCGGAGAAATATATGCTCGCAGCGGTGTTTGGCGCAAGGAAGGCCGCAAATACTGTCCAATGGTCATGATGTCAACATCGGCATCTCTGAGATCATCCATCAGGCGCAGAACTTCTTCCTTGGTTTCGCCCAGCCCAACCATGATGCCCGACTTGGTGAGCACGTTCGGGTCCAGCTCTTTGGCCCACCGCAATATGGAAAGCGATCGAATATAGCCGGCCCCCGGACGCACCTTCTTATAGAGGCGCGGAACCGTTTCAAGGTTATGGTTCAGCACGTTAATACGGCTCTGCATAATAGTCTCAAGATCCGGCCGCGACCCCTGCATGTCGGGAATGAGAAGTTCCACGCGGCAGGCCGGACTATGTTGGTGAATGGCGGCCACCGTTTTTGCAAAGTGGGATGCGCCATTGTCCTGAACGTCGTCTCTGTCAACGGAGGTAATAACCACATGCTCAAGCTTAAGCTCTTTCACGGCAATGCCAACACGCTCGGGTTCGAAGGGATCAAGCGGCACAAGGGAATTCTCGAGCCCCTGAGCACTGGTTCCTTTCTTAACCGCGCAGAAGTGACAGCGCCGCGTGCAGAGGTCGCCCATAATCATGAATGTCGCCGTGTGGTGTGACCAGCACTCTCCAATATTCGGACAGCGCGCCTCTTCGCACACGGTGTGAAGTTTTAAGCCTTTGACCACTGATTTTGTCTCAAGGTATTCAGGCGAGCCAGGGGCCCGGGCCTTGAGCCACACCGGCTTCTGGAGCCGTTCGTGCTGGAGAGATTGCTTTCGTGTTAATTCCTGAACCACTTGCGTTTCCTATGCCAAGAGTAATCCGGGTACTTCCAAATACTCGCGAAAATACTTAAGAAAATTCGCGCCCATTACGCCGTCAATGATACGGTGATCGACCGAAAGAGTAACTTTCATTACCTTTCCAATCGCTATGTGGTTATCTCGTACCACGGGAACAGTTTGCACAGCGCTGACAGCCAGGACGGCGCCCTGTCCTGGGTTGATAATGGCGGTAAAATTTTCAACGTCAAACATTCCCATGTTGCTAATACTAAAGGTGCCGCCGGTGAGATCTGTCGAGCTGGGCCGTCCGGCTTTGGCGCGCTCAACCGCGGCCCTGGCCTCAAACACGACATCGCGGAGCGGCAGGCGATCAGCCTCTCGAATTACCGGAATGAGAAGTCCATCGGGCACCGCCGTGATGATTCCAACATTAACCGCATCCGGCTCATACACTTGACCCTCCCGAATGCCGTTATTAACTCGCGGTTCTTGTCTCAGAGCCAAACCCACGGCTTTGATGATGAGGTGGTTGACGCTAACGCCCTTGTAGACTGGCATTGCTTTGAGTCTTTCACGTAGTTCGACGGCCGCATCCATGTGAATTGAGGCAGTAACATAAAAGTGCGGGGCCTGAGTAACACTCTCCTGCATCCGGCGAGCAATAGTCTCCCGCATTTTTGAAAGCGGGTAGGTCCTGCCACCAGCCGCTGTAGCGCGCGAGTTGGATGGCAGCGCGCTACTCTCAGGCCTTCCAGCAGGCCTGTCAGACAAAGAAGATGAAGGGGCAGCTTCAATATCCTTTTTAATTATTCTTCCCTGGGGACCTGACCCGCGAATTGTTGCAAGGTCAACGTTTAGTTCCTGCGCGAGCCTCTTTGCAAGCGGTGAAGCCCGCACCCGCCCGCCGTCTCCGGATGAATAGGAATGGCCGGCCGGAGCCGACGTCCCGAGCGGTTGTTCTGTAACCGGCGGAGCCTTGGCAGCCTGCCCATTGGCAATATGTGCACTGTGGTCAACTTGAACACCGCTGCCAACTTGAACACTGCTGCCAAGTTGAACACCGCCTGACGGCTGCGACCCCGTCGCGGAGGGAGGTGCTGACACAGCCATTCCTGAGGCGGCCTCATCGGCTGTTCCCAAGACTGCTATGGTTTCTCCCACGGTAGCGGAAGTTCCAATAGGGGTAACAATTTTCAAAAGCACACCCTGGTGAAAACTTTCAATTTCTAAGTTGGCCTTATCAGTTTCAACTTCAGCAAGAACGTCGCCCCGCGCGACCACATCACCTTCTTGTTTGCGCCAGGAAAGAATTTTTCCGGCATTCATGGTGTCGCTCAATTGAGGCATCTTAATTTCGGTAGCCATACGAAGGGGTGTCCAGGATAATAAGTGAAAGCGTCAACTATGTTGTTTTGCTTGAGTTTTTTATAGACTAGTTGAGTACTTTTTTCAAATCGAGGTCGCTTCAGCCACTTGCGCTCGGGCTATGTTATGAGACCATTTCTATGCTATATGGCGCTTTGATGTTTGTGCATTTGAGTTTTCATGGACAATACCTCTGAAGTGCCCAACGCCGATTGGGCAGTAGACGAAGGAAACGACAGCGGCGACCACCCTCGTGAGAACGGTCGCGGCGGGCATGTTCCATCTCGCGCGGTGACAGTTGAGGAGCGTTCTGCTCGGGCCATCCAGGAGCGTCCCGCTCGAACCGTTGAGCAGCGCTCTGCTCGGTCTGCTATAATTCCCTTTCCGAATGCCATGGCCGTTACCCACGATTCCGCGGGCCTTCCTTCGGGAGAAGTGAAATCCGGTTATCGTGATGGATGGGCGGCTCGAACCGGGTCATTACATGATCTAGTTGTCGCTCTGGAACAGCGCCTCACCAATCTGCAACAAGAAGATGTTTCTCCCCTCAAACGCGCTCATGAGACGTTGTCTATGCTGCGTCAAATCTTGCTGCGTGAGACCGGCATGAGCACCATGGAGGACGGGGGCGAAGTTTTTTTTCGAAAGCTTTGGGCCAACGAGTCAACACAGGAACTATGTGAGGAATTATTTTCAGAAGCCCGCTTGGTTCTTGCCGGCGGGGTTTCTGAGGGGAGCGCCATTTTTTCAGCGCCAGGCAAGCTCGCCGCTGAACTTGAGACCATCGTTAATTGGTATTTTCGACGATCTCTCAGCCTCCTTCACCTTGAGCGCGAGACCTATGGCCGCGAGCCCGATGATCGTTTGTTTGCTTTGAACGTAGTTCACGATCGAACGTGGTGCGGCTTGGCTGGTTTTGAAGTGTCCTGCGGACTGAGGCTTATAGGGTATGCCCACCAGCAGCTCTGGCTTAAGGTCGGCCTTCGGGAAAGGGGAGTTCCTGTACGGGCGCGCCCCCGGGGGCGCTACTGGGTGGATGAATCGAACCAGTTAGTTGCGGCAGATGTCGTGCTCGATGAGCCTGGTCCTGTATGCGCGCTGATTCCCATTCTCGGTTCGCGTCAACGGTTGTTCTTGGACAATGTGCGAGCGTTCATCCCCTATGCTGTTCTGGATGTGCCGGAAGGCAAGGTCGAGCTTGAAGTTGACGTGAGCGTTTGTCTTGCCGACGGTTCGGTCATACTCGAGTCGGGTCAAATTGAAGTATTCTCCGTTTCATATATGGAAGATGGCGACGATGAGTCCGATTCTCCGCTGCCTTCTCCGCAAGCTTTAGGTCTTTGGGACCGTGATTTGGTGAGCGGAGATGCCATTCACCACGTGCGTGTCAGGCAGGGTTTTTACAGTCACGGGGCTGATTGTGAGGATTCTCTTATTCTCGGGCTTGACTTCGATCTCTGCGGGCACCGGGGTGAGCGCATTGCGCTTGAGTGCCGGGTGGTGAGTCCGGATGGTAATCTAGTTTTGTTCAATGGTCTCGATGCCTCAAAAGGCGAAGGTGAACAATCTAATCAACGCGATGATTTTTTTGTTTATCGGCGGGACTTCTATCCGCAGCGATGGGTTGTTCG
>CAZPBV010000314.1:0-4016 GCA_964584675.1 uncultured Bdellovibrionales bacterium | reverse complement strand
GCTGAAGGCGCTTGACGAAGTTCGAGCGGAGATTACCAGAGAAATTCAAGAACGCGACGCGCCCGCTTTTACCCGGGCCAAGGCGGAGGATCTCCTGCATGAATGGGAAAAAAGCTCTGCCTCTTTGTCTGACTTTGCCGCCCAACACTCGCTTACTGCCGCAAGCACCAAAGATTTATTTGACAGCGCGCGGTCTCCCGAAGGCTTGCCCGGCCTCACCGAGCTCGTTCTTGCCAATGGCGACCAGCAGAAGCAGCTGCTTGATCTCGGGGACTCTTCTGTTCTAATTCAAGTGCGAGAATACAAAGAACCGGAAATCGCGCCTCTCTCGCAAGTTAAAGAGAAAATCATTGGAAGTCTCAAGGGCAAGGCCGCCCAAAAGCTCGCCAAGGAGAAAGCGCAGGAGTTCTTAACTCACTTTCAGGGGTCCCCTCAGGAGTCCGGTGCTGCCAAGCTGCATCTGGATGAGGTTGCAAAGAAAGCCGGTATAGCGGCAAAGGAGAGCAAAGGACTCACCAGCGCCCAATTGGGAGGAACATTTTCGAGCCCCGAGGTTCGTGATGCCATCATGGGTGCAAGCGCTCCTTTTCAGTCCCCGGACAAGCTTTTTGAACAGAATAATAAGTTGGTGGTAGTACAAGTAACAGCCATTAAGAGGCCCTCGGCATCTGATATTGCGGGCAAGGTTCCTCAACATCTAGAGAGCGAGCAAGCGCAGGCAGCTCAGCTCCTTACCGCATCACTCGTCAGCATACTTAAGAAAGAAGCTAAGATAGACATTAACGCGACAGTGGTGAGCGAAGGATAGTTGAGAATCCCTTCTTGTTCGTCGCTCAAGTTTTAGGGGTGATTTTAAATCGACTGTTTTTAACTCTTTCTTGCGTGCGGGGGCCGAGGGAAGGAAAATGAAAAAGTAATGGCTATAGGTCGTGGAAAATTCTATATATTCTGGTGCCTGCTAAGACTTCTTGATTCCAACATAACAATTTTGTTATACTAGCAGTAGGCCTTTGGTGCCACAAACAAAGCTAATTTTCTTCAAAGAGTCATCGGGCAAATGCCCGGTCCTTGATTGGCTTATGACGCTGAGAAAAGAGGATCCGAAGGCTTGGGCAAATTGCAGGGTGAGACTCGAACAACTTGCGAATATGGGTCATGAGTTAAGAAGGCCCGCAGCGGATTACTTACGAGACGATATAAGAGAACTGCGAGCTAAGCATGGAAATGTTCAGTATAGGATACTTTATTTCTTTCACGGTCAAAATTTAGCAGTGCTCGCTCATGGAATAATTAAGGAAGGTTCTGCTGTAGACGATATTGATATTGAGCGTGCAATTCAGAGAAGAGACGCTTTTAAGCAGGATCCTGAAGGACATACTTTTGTGGGAAATAGTAACAATGGCGAAGACAACTGATGCTTTGAGAATTATGGATGAAATGATAGGGGAGGATCCTCATCTTCGTACCCTCATCGCTGAAGCCACCATCAATGCTGAGGTCGCTCAACTGATCTACGATGCAAGAACTCAAGCAGGCTTGACACAACAGCAACTTGCAGAATTAGTCGACTCATCTCAGCCTGTAATCGCTCGGCTGGAAGATTCCGACTACGAAGGCCACTCTCTTACTATGCTCCAACGAATTGCTGAGGCCCTTGATCGCCGACTAGAAATCAGTCTTACGCCCAAAAAGATAGCAGCTTAACCCGTCCTTGCACGCGTGGTCCGAGAGAAAGAAGGGGGGTGCCCAATCTCAACTGTCCTTCTTCTCGCCTGTTGCATCCAAAGATAAGCCAAGCAGCACGCTTTTCCAATCAACACCAATTACATGAGCAATATCCTGAATGGCCATAACTGGAAAGGAATCAATAAATGATACCGACCCCTGATCGATAAAATTTTTTAAATCCCATCCACTTTCATGCGCAAACTTATCGATATCTATGCCCCTTGAATCCAGGTGGGATTTGATGCCCTCGCGGAATTCATCAAATCTTATTGGCCTCACTGATGACCCATCAACACGAAATGGCTCCAGAACGCCCAGCCTTAACAGCTGACAAACCTTAAAGTATGTTTTCAATTCACATGCCTGTGTTAAATCCTCAAACCATTCCATATCTCTATAGCAAGCCAATGATATGCCAATCTGATCGGCTACTTCCTGAAGTTCGAGTCCAATCTTTTTTCTCGCCTGCTCAAGGACTTTGCCCGGTTTCATCATGATCTCCTTTTCCGCTCAAATATGGAAATTCTAAATACAACCATTGTCACTTCTGCACTCCGGAACAATAGGAATGAGAATAATTGGCGGCCGCAAGAAACTTCCCTCGCTTAACCAGCCCCAAAACCCTCCTTGAGGTTTGTCAGGTTCCGGCTCATTTGACCACGGATCTTCGCAAGACTGATCCGACTTGAGATGTCGCTTCTGATTGGGCCACGGCTTCGAACTTCCCCTTGAATACTGCCCCCCTGTCCATCCCCATCCAGCCAGTCATAATGAGGCCAATGACCCTTGTCCGCTACGTGAGGGGAGACCACTATTTGGGTCAATAATATGCGGTCCTCGATTATCATTTCCCGTTGGCCAGTCGTTCCTATAGCCAGGGGGACGATGTCTAAGAGCGGGCAAGAATGGGCTGCTTGATTTAGTGTCATCGGGAGCCCTCCCTTCCGGATCCAAAAACGTAACCGGATTCTGGTCCACATACTGATAGAGGTTATCACCACCCTCGTAGCGAATCGGGTCTCTGCTGAGCCACCGCCTCAGTTGAGGCGAATACCACCGTACCCCCGCCAGCATGTTCCCACTGGGACCATCTGTATAATACCCAACCTTGCCTCCATAGCGGTAGGGGTTTACATCGCTCCACCGCTTTCAAATCTTCAATCGCAACATTTCAGAGTAAGTTTCCTACTGAATCCGCGCCGTATGGCAGCAGGATCGTTGGAATTTTTGGAACGATTTTAAATCAACAATTTTTCACCTATTTCGCGCGCGGTCTCTGAGAGAAAAAAATGGGGTAGTACTTTCTACCACTTTCAGGATCAACTAAATGTGGCCCCCTACGATCAACTCCGGACGGCCGGTTGTTCTTATATCCAGGAGGACGCTGGCGCAGATTTGGCAAGAAGGGACCTTCGTCATCGGGCGCAGTCCCCTCCGGATGAAAAACCCAAGTTCAACCTCTTTTTCGCGTCCGAACCCGAATCTGCTGCAAATCAGTCGATTCATTATAGTGTTGGAGTAATACGTAATCCTTCCAACCGCGAGCACCGGTACAGATGATGATGGAATTACTCCTAAAGTGAGCGATCTTATTAAGCTTAGTACGGAGCCGACACCAAGATCGAAGCCCCGATCTGCATTTGATCAAAAGATTGACGAATGGGCCGTTATTGTTCCCTCGCTCGATCGTGAACTTTTTGATGGTAATATCAGAATTAATTATCATAAGTGAAGATAGAACCACTGGGTCTTTCCAGCCGCTTTGAATTTGAATACTCAGTATCGCCACCACCTTACCCTTATTAGTACGCTTGATCTTAACAAGTTGAGCCTGCAGGAACGCTGTTAGATGAGGCATTTTCAG
Organism: uncultured Bdellovibrionales bacterium; assembly: GCA_964584675.1. Lineage (GTDB taxonomy): Bacteria > Bdellovibrionota_C > UBA2361 > UBA2361 > JBGSMV01 > CAZPBV01. The sequence goes on along the minus strand of CAZPBV010000314.1, from coordinate 424 downwards.
GACGTGCCATTCCTACTAAGAGGGAGGCCATTTGCCTCTCCAGTTTTTTGGTCTTTTCCTATTCCAATCCCGTCTCTCATCCCCCTTCTCTCCCCCTCGGTCTTTCGTCTTCCTCGCCTCACCTTTCTCATGTTTCTCCTCAGTTGATGGACGCACACCTTTGGTGTGTTCCTCCGAATACATATTTCCGCAGGCGGGCCCGCCGAAATGAGTTGCAATAATTCCTTCCAATACTGCACTACACCCATCTCTATCAAGCAGGCATTCTATTCCAGCGGCTGCAATGGCAGCCGAACCGGCAAAGCCTGCTGCGCCGACCAGGCCGGCACCGGTAACAATACCCGATACACCGGCTATTCCCGCCCCAATAATCCCTTCTCCTCGCAATCCTTCCGGATCCAAAAACGTAACCGGATTCTGGTCC
>CAZPBV010000313.1:0-4037 GCA_964584675.1 uncultured Bdellovibrionales bacterium | reverse complement strand
GCCTTATCGCGAAAGAGAGGATTGGGGTCGTGGCGCATGTTTTCGAGCAGCGACTGTACCACCTCGTCGTCCGCGCTGACTCGTCCCAAGGCCCATTGGACCTGCAATCGAAGCTGGGAGTCGGAAGTTTTTATATCCTCCATCAGAAGCCGGCCGGCATCCTCCGATTTCCAACCGAGCTGGTACAACATCGATGCAATAGCCGCCTTGCGGGCATCAGACGAACGACGGTACTCATCAAGTAGGCGCGGGATAATGCTGCTCCCACATTGCTGCGCTGCTTGCGCATCCTGACTATCGATAATGCGAGAGACGTCGCAGGCTACGGCAGACGGCACACCGGCGGCAACAAGAACAGAAAAAAGCAGGTACGCGCCAAACAGAGCGGATTTCATGCTACCTATATCGGCCAAATTTTTAGAAACCATAGCATCGGCGCACCATGCCAGCATTTATTACCGGCCACTTGCTGAGGAGGCGTATGTGACCAATCTGCTTCGTCATTTTGACAATACTCGCGGCCATGGTTGACCATACATAGGTCCCGATAGTCTTCCTTTACCCACGAGGGATGTAGTAGGCTACACGAATAGTTCTTTCCCAAGAAATATGAGGTAAGGAGAGCCTGTCCTCGCCTGTTGTTCGCGCCAAGGCCCAACGCCCTGGTGAGAACGACAAGCGAGGCTATCACTCTAGGTTGTTCTAGAGGGCTACGTTTGTTGGTTAACTTTGTGGAGAGAGTTGTGCCGCTTACACCCAATCAACTGAACAAGGCCGTTGATGCCATCGCTAACAGTAATCGGGGATGGCAAAGGGCACGGGATGAGCTGCAAGGCTTGGTAAGGGAGCTCAAGGCTAGCCGTATTGGCAAGGACCAGTACGACACCCTGATCACTAAGCTTGAAGCAATTCGTAAACCTGATTCACGAATTGCCGGAAACGTTCGACAATTGATTGCCGATCTCAAAGAAGCGAAACGCAAAGCTGACGAACAGGAAGCCGCACTCGCGCGAGGAACACCCTCAGGAGGTTACGCAACGCCGAAAGATGAAAAGGGACCAAATGATGGGACCTCTGGTCCTCAACGTGTGTCCCTTTGAGAAGGTCCGATGCCGGGTGGGGCGGAACGGTATTCCCGCTGCCCCACTCGCGCATCCACTTCTTAGGTCTGAGGTTAGCAATAAGGATTCATGGGTGATAGCTTTCGATGTCTGACTTTTCATTCCCCATATCTGATACTATTACCCGCTTGAGTGTTCGATCTGACCTCATGTATACTTTTTAGGTGCGGAATCATTCACTAGTTCTTAGGGAACTACGTCAAAGGGTTTTGACGCAATTCCTTAGCATAGCGTATTTTCTATTAACGCTGAGCCTGTTAGCAATTTCCAATCTCGCCGCAGAAGATGGCGCTCGTCCCCTCACCATTGGACTCCTTTCCGACTTGACCGGAGTCAATGCTACTGCAGGCGAAGATTGCAAACGCGGCTATGAACTTGCCCGGCATGATTACGCCCCCCTCGATCATGCGGGGACACATGCGCTTCGCTTTGTTTATGGCGACCACCGCGGAGATGCCCGTACTGGCGTGAGCGAGTTTCGAAAACTGGTTGATGTTGAACATGCCATTGCAGTGGCATCGCCGCGCAGTCAAATCGGCATGGCAATTAACCCGCTTTCCAAACAATTGGGTGTTCCCTTCCTTGGCTGCGTCGGTCATGCGGCTTTTACATCCGCCAATCCGTATGCTTTTCGATTTTTCCCATCCACCACGCGGGAGGGTCAGGCGCTGGCCGACAAGGCGCTTGAGCTGGGGAAAAAACGTGCGGCCGTTTTGACCGCTCAGGACGAGTGGAACGTTTCCTTGAGCGAGGCGTTCATCACGCGTTTTGAATCTCTCGGGGGAAAGGTTGTTTTTCACGATCAGATGCAGCCGACCGATACCGATTTTCGCTCGCTCATTGCAAAGTACCGTGGTCAACATATTGAGGTCGTATTTTCAAACCTGTTTACTCCTCAACTAGGTGCCAGCTATCGCCAGATACGGGATCTGGGCGAAAAAGGACTGCTGCTTTCTAATATGTACTCCTCCTTGCCCGAGGTTATTCGAGCGGCTGGAGATGCCGCTGCTGAGGGAATTCTATTTGTAGAGTCCAAGACTGATTATCCGGCCTTTCATCGCGGACTTCACGCGCTTTATAGGGACGACCGCGCCAACGCCATCACTCTGGCGTGCTATGCTGGTATAGCCTTCGCGCTGCAAACCCTACGAATGCAGTCTGACATTACGGATGCGCGGTCTTTGTACAAGGCCCTTCTATCGGCTCAATCGTTTGAGCTCTTTGGCTCATCAATCGATATGCAGGATCGCGAAGCCCTGCTGCCGTTGCAATGGAAAACAATCTCGGGCGGTAAAGTGGGGGCACTGGAGTAGTTCCGGCCGTGCCATTTTTAGCCTTCGTTAACAGCATGTGGAATATGTACCGTTGACCTACACCGCCTGGTTCTTAAGGTCCTGCATTGCTTCCTTGCGAGATAGCCGAATTTTTCCCTGGCGATCGACCTCAAGCACTTTTACCCACACCTCATCGCCCTCTTGCAGAACATCCTCCACTCGACGGATACGCTCCTCGGCAATTTGGGAAATGTGCAGCAAGCCGTCGGTTCCCGGCAATATTTCAACGAATGCGCCAAAGTCAGCGATGCGTTTAACAATGCCCTTATACATCTTGCCGACTTCCGCTTCCTGGGTGAGGGACTCAATGACCTGAATTGCCGACCGCACCTTGGCATCGTCCAGACCGGCCACACTAACCATGCCGTCATCTTGTATGTCAATCTTGACCTGGTAGGACTCAGTCAGCGACCGAATCATCTTTCCACCGGGACCAATCACATCCTTAATACGGTCGGCGTTAATCTTAAACGATACAATGCGCGGCGCATGCTTGCTCAAATTCGCTTTGGGCTTGGCAATGACGTCGTTCATCTGCTTGATAATGTACAAACGTCCTTCGCGTGCCTGCTTGAGAGCAGCGTCAACGGTGTTCTTATCAAGTCCCTTGATCTTGATATCCATTTGCAGGGCTGTAATCCCCTTCTCGGTTCCACAAACCTTAAAGTCCATGTCGCCAAGGTGATCCTCATCGCCTAAAATGTCGGTCAAAATGGCGGTTTTTCCTTCATCCACCATAAGCCCCATGGCAACTCCGGCTACCGGAGCAGCAATCGGCACACCGGCTTCCATAAGGGCCAAACTCGATCCGCAAACGGTGGCCATGGAACTCGAACCGTTACTTTCGAGCACCTCAGAAACGACCCGAATGACGTACGGAAACTTGTCCGGATTCGGCAGAATCGCCTTGACCGCGCGCTCAGCAAGAGCGCCGTGGCCGACCTCACGCCGACCGGGCCCACGCATCGGCTTGACCTCGCCGACAGAAAACGCCGGAAAATTGTAGTGCAGCATGAAAGCTTTACTCTCTTCCCCTATCAAATTATCGAGACGCTGCGCTTCGTCTGAGGTGCCCAGGGTCACCACCACCAAGGCTTGCGTCTCTCCGCGGGTAAAGAGGGCCGAGCCGTGAGTTCGGGGCAAGGGCCCTAACTCGATAGTAATGGGCCGAACGGTCACAAAATCACGGCCGTCAATGCGAACTTTGTCGTTGAACGCCATCGAACGCACCGCGTGATACTGCGTATCTTCAAATATGCGATTGAGAGCCGCTTCAACCTGAGACGCCTGTTCATCTCCTTCTTTAACAAACTCTGCCAGCAATTCGTCTTTCAATTTTGATACGGCGTCACGACGAGCAAGCTTCTCTTTAATTTTGACAACTTGGGCCATGCGAGTCTTTAAGAACGCCGCCGCTTTATCCTTCAGCTCCTTACTGTCGGCTGGAGGAGTGAACTCAAGCTTCGGCTTGCCGCACTTCTCTCGCAGCTTCAACTGCGCGTCGATGAGCGGCTGCATTTCTTTGTGCGCGTGGAAGAGCGCTTCCAAAACATCGCTCTCTGTCGCCTCTTGAGCCCCGCCT
>CAZPBV010000312.1:3118-4123 GCA_964584675.1 uncultured Bdellovibrionales bacterium | reverse complement strand
AACTCGAAAAGCAAGGCACCGCTACGGCCCGTTGCTCGATTCCGGTGCGCGTGTTGCCAATCAGTGCTTGGATGAGCGCGCTCCCGGGGTCGGGGATGGGTGTCTTCACGGATGCGACGGATGTCACCTTCTCTTATGAGGGCACGTTTCCGGCCGATCCGGCGGTATGGGCGGAGGCTCGACGGCTAGCAGGGGACAAAAATATTCGCGTTGAGGACATTTCCACTGTCGTCTCTCAAGATCCGTCTATCGTTATGGACCTCCTCAAAAGCGCCAACGCCATGTACTTTTCCGGCGGCAGATCACCCATTACCTCGACGACAACAGCAATCATGCGTCTTGGCTACGATCTCGTCATTGAACTTCTCGACAAAATTGGGGAACGAGATCAAATCACTGACGATGATGTCCGCCGCTATTTCGAGGAGCACCGCTCTCGCTGTCGTCGCACCGCGATCGTCGCTCGCATTCTTTCCGAAGCGCTCGCTCGAACTCTTTCGGACGATTGCCAAGCCGCCGGACTACTACTCTACGTGGGGGAGATGTTGGCGGTCATTCATCTACAACGAGATTATGTGAAGTTGGCTGAGGAACTCTCTCGCAGCAGTGTTAACTATCGCCTTTCGCAGGATTTCAAGTTCGACACCGAAAAGATGGGGCTCACCTATCTGCGACGGATTGGCATTCCAGAAGCATTGCTTTTCGCCATCGACCGAGATGCCCGTAGTCGCGCTCAAGAAAGGGCCATCATGAAGCCGCTCTGTTTTGCGGCTGGAGAAATGGTCGAGGCTTTCGATGCCAATCGCTGGGAAAAAATTGCTCCCGGCAAGAATCTTCCCCCGAAGAGTAATATTCGCATGCTGCAGATCGCAGACGCCCAGTATCTAAAAATATATGAGCGCGCGTCTGAGTATCTTTTTTCCGCCCGACTTGAAGACGAAAAAAAGAAACTACAGCCAGTGCCCGCCATTGCTCCCATTTCAGAACCCCCGGAGCTTGAGCCAC
>CAZPBV010000312.1:1992-3108 GCA_964584675.1 uncultured Bdellovibrionales bacterium | reverse complement strand
AAGAGGCAAATAGTCTCGACTCAGAAATAGAAGAACTTCTCAAGGGAACGGCTGCACCCAAGGAAGAGCCTCCGCCCCCTGCCCCGCCGCCGCCCGTTGAAGCCAAGCACTCCATACCACCGAAGCCGACCCGTCGGGGGGATGGAGGCAAAGACGGGTTTGGCTTGGACTCCGCACGCTCCAGCACCAAGACCACCGCTAGAAAATCACACGCCGCCAAGAAAGCAATGCCTGCTATTCACTCCTCCAAGGGAAAACAAGTGCTCAACACCTTGAGCGGTATGTTTGATCAAGCCAAGACGAGCGAACAATTGCTGTCGCAACTACTACAAATGCTTGTAGATAACGGGCCCTTTGAAAAGTCCGCTCTCATCGTGGTTTCCGGTGACAGAACAAAAGCAGTAGTTGTTGCTGCGCGCGGTCCGAATATAGGGAACGGCCAAACATTGATTCTGGATGACCCCCTTTCTCCCCTCGCACAGTGCTTTTCAAAAATCCAGTCCTTTGGTAATCGAAAAAATAAAAATTCCCCTTTTGGAAGCAGGGCATTCGCGTTAGCTCCCATTGATGCCGATCATGACACCCCGGTGGCCCTCTATGCCGACTGCGGGAATGAGGGGGCGGTTTCATTTGAAGCGCGCCGCATATTTCGCACCGTCGTTGAAGCCCTTAATCAGAAACTTCCAGAGATCCCCGGTGGGATTCCGGTTGAAATTTAGCTGCCCGCTTCCGTCATAATGCAAGCCCCTTGGTTGAATCTTCAACACGAATCCAGTAGTGTACCGCCTGACATGACAAATTTTGGGGATATACTATGACCACTATCAAGTTTGCGATTTTGTCGACCATCTGTTTGCTGGTTTCCCTCGTGGGAGTTGATTCTGCGGATGCAGAATACAAGATCGCTACCGTGGACGTAAATCGGGTTCTCAACGAGTCACGCGAAGCTCAAACACGAAAACAAGAACTGGATCAAAAGCAGTCCGAGGCTCGCAAGAAAATTGAACAGCAAGGCAAGGTGCTTCAAGAACAGGAGAAAAAGATCAAAGAAGCCAAGCTCCCAGAGTCCTCAAAGGAAGTGGAAAAATTCAAGTCGGACGCAAGAGATTTTAATCG
>CAZPBV010000312.1:0-1982 GCA_964584675.1 uncultured Bdellovibrionales bacterium | reverse complement strand
TAATCGGCTCGTGCATGATTCAGAAGAGGATCTCAAGAGAGACTTTATGAAGTTTAATAAATCTCTTGCGGAGAAAACGGTAAAGATCGTAAGCGCCCATGCCCAGAAGCATAGTATCGATCTTGTATTAGATAAGAGTGAAAAGGGGCGTGGTCCTGTGCTTTTCGGAGACTCCACCTTTGATATTACCGATGCCATCATCGAAGAAATGAATTCATAGCGCCATGTCCGGCGAGGGTCGCTCATTCGATCCCATATCACTGGCCGAGCTGCTTCCACGCTGTCAGGCCGGTGACCGTATGGCATTGGTCGATTTTTATCAGAGCCTCCTTCTTGGATCGGTGCTGATTCCAAGTCGATTTCAAAAAAATACAATCTCCAACCAGGCCCGCTATCCTGATGACTTCTTCGGCCTTCTTGCGCTTCAAGGCAAAGAACAAGTGTTTATTCCCGTCTTTACGAGCGAGCCTGTCATGCGTCAGTGGTGCCCGGAGTCGCTCACCTATGATCCGGTATCGTTTCCCAAGCTCCTTGCGCGAGTTCCGTCCGACTGGTGGATAGTGCTCAATCCGGGCCAAGAAGTCGAGAAAGAGTTTTCTCCTTGGGAAATCGATCTCTTACGAGGCGGTACCGGTTCTATTGGCGAACTCATTGATGAATTGCTGGGGGAGAAGGTCGCGGGCGAAGTATCAATTAGAGGTATTTTTCCTTCTGAATTCCCAAGCCTTCAAAAAGAGATTGTTGCGTATGCGGCCCAGGATCCTCGCGTTGAGCTTGTGTACGCCGCTATGGAGGAGCGGGGTCAGAACTTAGAACCACACCTTATTCTCGGCGTTTCCATTACTCCTTCTGCCGCTCATGAACTTGAGATAGTCCGAACACAGATTCAGACTATTACGCAAGCGGAACTTATTGGAGATCGCGCACCCCGAATTCTTATTGGCATGGGAGGTACTCAATCGGTTGCTCTCGGCATATGTAGAGGGCTTACTCCTCTATATGTCGGCGCTTCAACACATCTGGAAGGGCGATTCGCTTCAGATGTTCGCAGTTTGTGGCACCAGATTTATTCTCAAGTAAATAAGATTCTGGGACGACCTAATAGGTAGGCACTCCAATTTGCCAGCAGCTACCCGAGGGCCCATGCAAATATACACGCTTGAGGATGACGAATTTTCCCAACTACTCAACGCGTGGCACCAGTGTACCTTGCTCGGAAAATACTCGACCAAAAAACACCAAGCCTACGTTGGCATCACCAACCAGTATGTCATGGTAGCGCGCGGCCCCAACCCTGATCGCATCGCCATGCGTCCGGCACGTTCTTTCGAAGATGCGCAGGCAGTTGCCCAGCGAATCCTTGATCGCGAGGTTCAGCGCGGGAACCTTGTAGAGACTATTAATAAAGTTCCATAGTCTGTCACGGTTCCCTCAGTTCCCATTATTATGTATACTGGCCGCCAATAATGACGCCCGGGGGATGCCAACATGTTCAAGCGAAATCTCATTATTCTTCTTTTGGTTATTTTAAGCGCCTGCAATACATCCGATGTTAAGGATGCCATAGATTCAATCTCAGTTGACAGGAAGCCTATTGACACCACCAAGGTTGGCGTTAACGCCTTTGTCAATGACGGGCGATTTGGAACTATTGGCGAACAGTTCCTTGAGGTTCGGGATACTCTTCGGCTCTCCTTTGTTCGCGTATTGTTTAGCTGGAACGACGATATTCAGCCCACTCCCTCGGCTGCCCCGGATTTCTCTTTTTATGATGACATCTTAGCCTCGGTCCCGAGCGGGCTTGATGTTTTGGTGATTGTAACAGGAGTCCCGTCATGGATGGAGGATTCGACTAATTGGACAGGCGGAAACCCACGAACCACTTTTTCCGAAACATGGGTTAGGGATGTAGTGACACGTTATGGCACCAATGGAAATATTATCGGGTTCCAGATTTGGAATGAACCAAATCAAACTTCCAA
>CAZPBV010000311.1:0-4164 GCA_964584675.1 uncultured Bdellovibrionales bacterium | reverse complement strand
ATGTCTACGCCTGCGAGCAGCTTCTGCACGGTAATTGAGCCGATATTGAGCAGCTCTCGTTTTTGCCTTTCATCTGACTCTACGGCATATAAAGAAACACCGTCACAGAATCCTCGATGGCAGTACGGTTGGACCAAATGCCAGGCGGTAACAACTTGGCCGGTAGATAGAAAGAAGCCCGTTCCACAGCCGTCAAATTTGCCGTTTTGCTGTAATGCGGTTGTAATATATACGACAGACTGAGCGGGCGTGGTTTTGGGAGTACTGAGGGGGAATGAAGGTGTTTCCGCTAGCAGCGCCGAGGACACAGCCAGAAACAAACTCATTGAAACAAGTGTGTAAAAAAGGCTAGTCTTCATCAAAGTTTGAAAGTTTAGCTAAGCTATTACAACGAACGTGATCGACGTAATTAATTGAAGTTTATTACCGGAGTGACAATTGATGAAACCTAATATTGGACTAATTGGGTTAGGCGTCATGGGAGCAAGTTTGGCACGGAACATCGAGAGCCGGGGCTACCCTATCGCCGTTTTCAACCGCGATACAAAAGTGACGGATCGTTTCATACAGCAATTTGGGAGTGGTCAGTTTGTTCCCTCCAAGACTCTCCAGGACTTTGTACAATCAATGCAGTCTCCAAGGCAAATCTTTCTCATGATTCAAGCCGGTCAGGCAGTTGATGCGGTGACGGAAAGCTTACTGCCCTTGGTTAGCAAGGGAGATATGGTAATTGATTGCGGAAACTCGTATTTCAAGGACACCATGCGCCGAGAACAGCACTGCAAGGAACTGGGTGTTCATTTCATTGGTGTCGGCGTTTCGGGCGGAGAAGAAGGGGCGCTAAAGGGCCCGAGTATTATGCCCGGCGGCTCCAAGGATGCCTGGAATGTGCTTGCTCCGCTGCTAGAAAAGATTGCTGCTCAGGCTGATGGACCGTGCACCACGTACATTGGTCCCGATGGATCCGGTCATTTCGTTAAGACCGTTCATAACGGCATCGAGTATGGCGACATGCAGCTTATTGCTGAGGCATACCATTTACTAAAAGATACCTTGGCCGTTCCCCCCGAGGAGCTGGCGGAGATTTTTGAAGAGTGGAACAAGGGAGTTCTTTCGTCTTTTCTCATAGAGATTACTTCCAAGGTGCTGAGGCGCAAGGACGACGAGGGTAGTGGGTATCTGGTCGATAAGATTTTGGACAAGGCCGGTCAGAAGGGCACAGGCAAGTGGACAGCTGAAGAAGCTCTTGCCCTGGGTGTTCCAATCCCAAGCTTGGCGGCTGCGGTGGATGCAAGGGTTCTCAGTTCGATGAAAGACGAGCGTGTTTCTGCCTCCAAGCAGTTTGCGGGGCCCGCGGCAGGGGCCTTTTCGGGGAACAAAGAGGAGTTCATTAAGAATGTTCATGGCGCTTTGTATTGCTCAAAAATTATGGCTTACGCTCAGGGTATGGCGCTTCTTTCGTGTGCTTCCAAGCAGTACAGCTGGGATTTACAATTAGGGGAAATCGCTGCAATTTGGAAGGGGGGCTGCATCATTCGAGCTCGCTTTCTCGATGAGATTCGAAGAGCCTATGCGAAAACACCGGGACTTCCGAATCTGATGTTAGATCCGGGAATGAGGAAGGAGATAGAGGGCAGTGTGCCGCAATTGAGGCGGGTTATCCAGGTCGCTGCTGAACGCGGCATCCCGACCCCCGCTTTTTCGGCCTCCCTGTCTTATTTCGATAGCTACCGTAGCGCTGACCTGCCGCAGAATTTGACCCAGGGTCAAAGAGACTTCTTTGGGGCGCATACGTATGAAAGAAAGGATAAGCCTGGCGTCTTTCATACCCAGTGGTAGGGAATTCGAGATTAATTCATTGTGCGGTAAGTGTAGTTTTACTGAGGCCGGGGTGCTCGATCAAAATCAAGGATGGTGATTGGCCTCTGGCATAATGGCAATAGTGGAGAAAATAACATGACGAAGAACACCCAGCTTGAAAAGCTTTATACTCTCGGACAGTCCGTTTGGTACGATAATTTGTCCCGAGATGTGCTTCGTTCGGGAGAGTTGAAATCTCTGATTGATTCCGGAGTGACCGGCCTCACCAGTAATCCGACTATATTCAAGAAAGCCATTGCCGATACGGCTGACTATGACCATGACATTAAGAAGGTTGCCGGCAATGGCTCGGGACCGGGAATGTCGACAGAAGAACTGTGCGAAGAGCTTATGGTTCAAGATGTGGCAGCGGCCTCTGATTTACTTCTCCCCATCTATAAGAGTACGGGCGGAGTAGATGGCTACGCCAGTATTGAAGTTTCGCCGTATCTGGCTCGCGACTCGCAGACCACTATTGCCGCCGCCAAGCGTATTTGGAGCAAGCTCAATCGCCCCAATATTATGATTAAGATCCCAGGAACCCCCGAATGTTTGCCGGCAATATGCGATGCCCTGGAGGCCGGCATGAACGTCAATGTAACATTGCTTTTTAATGTGCAGATGTACGAGGCGGTGGTCGAGCAGTACATTACAGCTTTGGAGAAGCGGGTCGCTCAAGGCAAGGCGGTCAAAGAGGTTGCATCAGTAGCCAGTTTCTTTGTTTCACGGGTTGACGCCATCTGTGAGAAAAATTTCGATGCGCTCGTAAAGAGCGGTAAAGCTAAAGAGACGGATATGGGTGAGTTCTTTGGAAAAGTTGGGACTGCCAATGCCCGCCTCACCTATGTTCGATTTATGGAGCTTTTTAGTTCAGAACGTTTCAAGAAATTGGCCGCTCAGGGGGCGCGCGTACAGCGGCCGCTGTGGGCAAGTACCGGAACTAAGAACCCAAAACTTAATCCGCTCTTATATGTGGAAGAGCTTGCCGGGAAAGATACGGTCAATACCATGCCGCCGGCCACATTGAATATATTACTCGAGGGCGGCGTTATCGAAAATCGCATAGGGAAGGACATCACCGGAGCAAAATCAGTGCTTCAAGCTATTGCGCGATTGGGTATGAATTTTGATTCTCTCATGCGACAGCTTCAGGACGATGGGGTAAAACTTTTTGCCGATGCCTACAAGGAGTTACTTGATTCCGTCGAGACAAAACGCCAAGCAGTACAACAGGGCGGTCAACCTTCCCAGCCTCGAATGTAGAGGCCGGGGAACCATTGTATTGGGGAGGGGAATATGGAAAATCCGTTTGCTGAGGGAGAGAACCGAGTAATTCGGCCGCCGTCGACAGCTCTGGTAATTTTTGGCGCGTCCGGCGACCTTACGAAACGCAAGCTTCTGCCGGCTCTCTATAACTTGGCGCACGATAATTATCTTCCATCGGGATTTGTTGTGGTTGGCGTTGCGCGCAGCAAAATGAGCGATGCCGAATTTCGCTCTGCCATGTTTGAGTCTGTCAGCAAATATTCACGCCGCCCAATTGATAAACAAGTTTGGGATTCCTTTTCGTCTAACCTATTTTACCAGTCGGTTGATGCTAATAATCCCGAGGATTTTTCTGCTCTCAAAGGACGGCTTGAGTCATTGGGAAAGCAGGTGACTGAATATCTTAATTACCTTTACTATTTGGCGGTGGCACCGAGCCATTTTGGAGTTATTGCGTCAAACTTAAAAAAGGCGGGCCTGGTAGAGGAGCCTCGAGATGGCGCTCGGGCTACCTCGCTCATTATTGAAAAGCCCTTTGGGCATGATGTCGCCTCGGCGCGCGAGTTGAACGTTACATTGCGAGAAAGCTTCCAGGAATCGCAGATATATCGAATTGACCATTACCTTGGGAAAGAAACGGTTCAGAACATATTGGTGTTTCGTTTTGCCAATGGGTTGTTTGAGCCGCTCTGGAATCACCGTTATGTTGATCATATTCAGGTTACATTTGCTGAAGATATTGGAGTAGGCGGTCGAGCGGGCTATTTTGATACCTCGGGCATTTTGCGGGACATTGTGCAGAATCACCTCCTGCAGATAGTCTCGCTTCTGTGTATTGAGCCTCCCATTTCTTTGAGCGATGCCGGCAGTATTCGTGATGAGAAAGTGAAGGTGCTGAAGTCTATGCGTCGCATGGCGGTGGGTGAGGTAGCAACCAACACGGTGCGAGCGCAGTACGCGCGCGGCCACATCAATGGTCAAGAAGTGGTCGGATATCATGAAGAGAAGGATGTTGCCCAGAATTCCGCGACGGAAACC
>CAZPBV010000310.1:0-4208 GCA_964584675.1 uncultured Bdellovibrionales bacterium | reverse complement strand
GTCAAAAGTATCTAGTATATCATTTTCTATTCCCAACGACTGATTGCTAAATGGGAATACGCTCGCAATCCACTGAATAAAATTGCTATTTAGATTCTTGATGGCAATGGGAACAAACCAACGACACCATTCGTAGTACATACGAGCTGGAATACGGCAGGTAAAAGGAATCCACTCCGTTCGAGTAATATAGAGGCCTTCAGCAGGATATACCCAAATGCAAATACTGCCGCCCGGCTTTAGGAGAGGAACAAGCGCTTCAAATGCCTTTTGAGTATCCGGCGTATGATGCAAAACCCCAATAGATACAATGTAATCGAAGGTCTTTTCGCGAAAGGGGAGATTGAAAATATTTGCCTGAGCAATGAAAGCATTATCAAAATCTTTCAGGTTTTCCGCTGATGCCTCGACAGCGAAGCTGAGATCAACTCCAACAACGTTTGCACCCCAGCGAGTCATAATATCGGCAAACCTTCCAGCTCCAACACCAGCATCAAGCACCAATTTGCCTTTAAGATCTTCCGGTGTCAGGCCAGTCTTTTATCTAAAGCAATCCTCGGAGGAGGTGTCGCCGCGATGAGAATCTAATTGGGTGGTCTTGTGAGTATTCCACTCGAAGCTAAAAGAGCCTACATAGCCATCGTTAGGAACAAAGCGAGGAATACCGCGCACAATAGGGAAGGAGTGATTTTTCTCACATACCAGTGTCTGTTCAGAACGAGAAAGACGAGTCTTGCAGGTTGGGCACGCCAAAACTTCGAGAATAGAGTTTCTTAAAGACCCCATCATAGCGACCGAACCTCCTTAAACGAGTATATTCGTCCATTTGATTGAGGATTGGTATTATCGGTGCTCGAAAAGTAGACATAGTCGCCCCAATGGCTAAATCTTCCTCCGCCGGAAGACCGAATATCATCGTGAGCCGAGTGAGACAGAAGCAGGGGCTTGTCGTCCTCGAAGATAGTGAGCGATGAATAGCCCTCCTTGTCAGAAATAAGTTTGGACGGTAAAGGGGCCAGATAGCAATGGCCCTGCTCTGGTGCGATAGAGGATAAATAGCCGCTAGCTGCGGGCCTCAGCCTGGACTGAATAATCTGACGCAGCGACAGCGAAGGCTTAATCCGTTTGGTGAGAAGTAGGTATATGAGCACCCCGCCGAGATATATCGACACCAAGATAATAGATATTAGTCGAAACAGGGGATTACTCTTCGGAATCGTCATAACTGGCTCAATCAAATACTATACAATAGCGTGACAGGCAATCCGTAGCGGTTATTGGCATAGTGCATTCGTCCATATCTGGGGCGTGCATGGATATGGCAATTCCAGACCTGAAACATGACTACTGTCGCATGTGTCGCTGAGAAATAAAACGATGCTCAAACCCCGGGGAAAATCTGATTGGCGTGATATCTATTCCTCCACGCCTCAAATATCGGCAAGCGACAAGCAATTGACCCGGACTTATGGCACGTCGTAAGGCAAGAAACAGTTTCTCAGTGGTATCTTCATGAAAGCCGGATGAGTTTCTCAGTGAAACAATGTAGCGGAGGATGCTCGCATGATTGAGCTTTGCACCTTCGTAAATGATGTCTACCGTTCCCCAATCAGGTTGCCCGGTGACTGGGCACATAGAACGCAACAAGTTGGAACTTATATGTTCTCGAACTGCCCGTTTCGATTCAAGCAGTATTTCTGGAGATTCGCTTTCGTCAAATGGGCAATTGTCAATAGATAGTCCTTCGTTGGAACTTGGGAAAAACATTTGCCAAAGCTCAGGTGTTACGAGACGTGCATCAATGAGCGGCGCACCCGTTACATCCTCAAGATGCTTCCTCACCAGAGAGAGTGCGCTATCAATGGAGGGGAGTATATGGTTATTGAGACTGCCCAAGAAGAGCTTGAGGCTTTTTGACTCAATGAGATAGAGCGATCGACAGGAAAAGGCTAATTGCAAAATGGCCGCAACAGGCTTGTGTGAAGGCGTAAGGTACGACAGTTCATAACAGTTCCAGACATCATATCCATCAAACGGCAGCTCGCCGTTGATGCCCAGCGGTGCACGACCCTGCGCGCGAGCAATGGGAAACAGGCTCTGCGGAGAAAATTCCTGCGGGTAGACGGTGGCGATGCCAAGAGGATTGCGTTTCATCATGTGGCGCAGTTAAGAGCTTGAATTGGTCAAGGCGCGCTGTTAGCCTGGGGCGCCATGGACTTGGTTATTATCAAGAACTTTGAGTTGCTTGTCCAGATCGGCTGTCATGCGGAGGAGCGCCAGAGTGCCCAAAGAATATTGCTTTCTTGCAGTATCGCCTGCGATTTTTCATCTGCCATCGCAAGTTCCCAGGTGGCGGACACAGTGTGTTATGTAGGGGTTGCGACCCTGGCACGTGAGCTCATTGAGGGCCAGCCATGGATACTTTTAGAGCAGGCCGGGGATGCTTTTATTCATGCCCTCTTTGAAAAGTTTCCTGCTGCTCAACATGTGCAACTAACGCTCAAGAAATTTGTTGTTCCAGGGGCAGACTGGACGGGGGTACATCTTGAGCGGACACGATAGGAACGTAGAAACAATTCCAAGGATCGTGACTCTGAAACACCATAGTAAGAGAAGAGAAGTCACACTCCTTAATACGCGGCTCCCTAAAGTTTTTAGGTTCTGGACTTTGAAGGCAAAGATTTTTTTTGCGCCGCTGCGAACGCGCATCCCAAAAGTTTAAATACGCCAGCAATCAAAAATAAAGCAGTTAAAATCGTAACGAGGAAAAATACAAAATCGAGCGCATGCGAATACCGTGTCATGGCAGTCTCAACCAACGCGACCACCGTAGCTTGCCCCAACACCAGAGAGTAGCCGCTGAGCAGCAGCAGGCATACGGCGATTTTCCCTTGATCCTTTTTTGCGATTGCAATTAGAGAATAAGGGATGAGAATTAACAGTTCGAGAAAGAACAGGCGAGTCCACCACACCGAACTCACGATGGGATCAATAGACTCCTGGATCGCGGCGTAGACGCGCAACGATCGAGTGGTAGTCAGACTAATTGCCCTGTCTTTAATCGTCACTCCGGGAGGTGCCACTGGACTATAAAATTCCTTCAGTACTCGTCGACGCCACGCGTCGTCATTGCCGCTCAACAGTCCATTGGGTTGGAAAACATCACTCGCGCAGCCTTGCCACTCCCGGGAAAAAAAATTGCCGCCCCGCATGCGAGGCATAATCCAAAAATATCCGTAGTATTGAGTTGCAATGAATTTCAAATAGGACTGCGGCTCTGCTTGAATGGCATCAAAAGACATGCGGCGGGAGACGGAACGTTGCAGATGAAATTTATCATAGTAGCTTAAACCCGCGGCGTTATACTCTTGCTCAAAGCCATTCCGCCAATAGGAGGGCATCCACTGGTGTACGGAAGGGTTGTAGTAATCTGAATAAATATAATAAAGCACTTCAAAGTCCCAGCTATGCTTCAACTGTTCCACGCGGGCCGGGGGAATCGAAGCATGAAAATCTTGTATCATTTGATTCAGTTTGGGGGGGTAATAGGGCTTGGTCTGCCAAAACAATCCTGTCGCCCCAATCAGGTTGCCCTCGCCAAAGGCGGTGACACCGAAGTGATCACTAACCCAGTAGTTGTAAGCGCAGAGTGTCACCAGCAGCAGCGAAAATGGCGTACATAGAGCTACAAAATAACGCCTCGGGAATTTAAGTACCCACAATCCAATTGCTACCAAAGCAAGAGTGCCAAACAAGTACAGGCCGGCGGGCTTGATATATATGACGAGCGCCATTGCGGTCGAGAAGAGCCACAGCCAAAATGATCGTCTGGAAGTAATTGCAAGAATCAAGAATGCGCAGGCCACCATGACGCAACTGATATAGATGCTTTCAGTAAGGAGAGAGCCTTCATAGTAAATTTGCTCGCGCAACAGAATAAATAGAGACAATGTGGATGCGCCGAAGGGAGCGATCCACCATCGTACTCGGTAGAGCGAGTACACGAGAAACAGACCGGCTAGGAGAGTGAGTACGGCTTGTACCATGACCACGGAGACGTTCGAGCCACCAAGAGTGAAAATTTGGGCCAAAAAGAGTGGGTAACCCGGTGACCGAATTAGAAAATTGGGAGCCTGACCATCCTGCAGATTAAGGGCAAGGCTAATGTAACCGGAAGAGTCTGGAGTAATACAGGCAATCGGATAGTG
>CAZPBV010000309.1:0-4219 GCA_964584675.1 uncultured Bdellovibrionales bacterium | reverse complement strand
GAAACACCGCGTTCACCGTCTTTCCATCATTGAGTAGCGGCGCCAGGCGTTCCCGCAGATCGTCGAAGCTGCAGGGGGCGGTCACTGCCTTGAAAAACTTCCACGAGGCCACCACTCCCACCTGTTGCTCGAGCCGATCGACAATACCCAAAGCAAAGGTTGAGCCGTTAAAGCGGGCATTGTTTTCTATCGGAATCACCGCGCTGTCGCTCACAATATAATCAATGCCAAAGACACCGCGATAGCCGTTGGCCGCCATATGCCGCGCAATTCGGCTTGAATACTCCTCAATGGCGGAAAAAACACGGGACGAAAAGTACTGCCCCTTGAGATTACCTTCATGTTTGAGCCCGGAGAAGAGCTGCGCAGAAATGCCAAGGTGCTTGAGGCCCCCATCCCGCTGAATGCACCACTGGTCATTGGGGGACGCAATGACATTGAGAAAGGGCTCAACCAGGAAGTCTTGGCCGCGGTCACGGTGAATCTCTTCCAGCACATCTCGCAGGTTCTCGTTGTCAAGTCGATATACTGATTTGCCGGCCGCGCCAAGAGCGCCTCTCACCACCAGCGCCGGATATTGATGCAACAAAGCAAGCAACACTTGCTCAAGCTCGGACCCCTGGATTTCAGCATTGTCGCTGCTCTTTCGTACCTGCGCCCCTCGTACCGTGGGAATGGCAAGCGCCTCGCACTGATCCTTAAAGCTGGTCTTGTTAAAAAAAGTAAGGGTAATGTTTTCGTCGCACCCAAAAAGAGCCCAGCCGCGATCGCGGCATAGGGCCGTTTCACGCTCGCTACAATAGAACGGCACATACACCGGCACTTTGCCGAGCCGTTGCAGAGCTTCCTCAAGCGGGGCCGGATTCTTTTTGATGATATCGGCAAGGCGATCCACCGGGTTGTCAAATCCATAGGCGACAACTTCTGCTGGCCCAAGCCCAAAGCTCCTTAGCCAATTGAAATACGCAGTGTCGAGCTTGCCCGAGAGTACGACCACGTCACCAGGGGAAGCGATCGGCAATGCCCGCGAGCACTTCGTATAGAGCATGGGGTCATGTGCCATCCAATCGTCATACTGAGGCTGAGAGGCTATATCACAAGCAAACACTGCCAGTTCGGATGGGTCATTAGATATGGACTCACGAAGCCGGCTGTGTTGTTTCATATGTCGGCCTCTTATCCCGCTGGTGCTGCGCCTCCGGCCCGCCCCGCTACTTGGACACACCAGCCGTCGATATCGTCTATGACCACTTGTGTCTTCGTTGCGAGATCTTTTACTTCCACTGCTCGGGTAGAAACATCCAAGAAGAGGACATAACGTATGCCTCGAGAATCGGCATACTCAATTTGCTTTCCCAGCTTCGGCGCGCGGTAGAATACCTCCGTTGGCACCCCAAGGGCCCGAAGCCTATCGCCCAGATCGTTACAAGCCGCTCGGTCGGACTCGTCTCGTACAGAGATTAAGGCCACTGCCAAGCTGTTTCTGCCGGCTGATTTTAAGCCCTTGGTAACAATTAAATCCATGAGCCGCGTGAGCCCAATGGAGGCTCCGACACCGGGAAGTTTTTTATTAATAAATTGAGATGCCAGGTC
Source organism: uncultured Bdellovibrionales bacterium (assembly GCA_964584675.1). Classification (GTDB taxonomy): domain Bacteria; phylum Bdellovibrionota_C; class UBA2361; order UBA2361; family JBGSMV01; genus CAZPBV01. Next base: position 2,626 of record CAZPBV010000309.1, on the reverse strand, counting down.
ATTGTAGCGGCCGCCGCCGCCGACAGAACCAAATTCAGGGTAGTCGGCCAACTGGATCTCAAACAACGACCCGGTATAGTAATCCAGGCCTCTCGCCAGGCTGAGATCTATCATGATTCGGTCTTTAGACTGGGCAGGCAACAGCTCGCACACTCTAAGCACCTCCTGCATTCCCTCCTCAAAGAGCTCGTTGGCGACTCCCAGCGCGGCAAGCTTGCCAGCGGCCAGCTCCGGTGAGCAGCGAACTGCAACCGATTCGACAATACGCCGGGCCGTCTCCTCTCTTACCCCTTCACCAGCGGATAACTCTTGAACCACCCCATCGGCCCCAATCTTATGGAGCTTATCAATTGCCACCACTGCCCGTTTCGACTGGGTGGGATCGAGATCAAAAGAAGCCAGTAGTCCTAAAAGGAGTTTTCGATTGTTGATTGATACCGTATGAGGGCCGATAGCCATAGCACGAAAGGCCTTATCCAAAATCGTCACTATTTCAGCGTCACATGCCAGCGGCAACTCATCGCGCGCAATAATATCGACATCAAACTGGTAAAATTCACGAAAACGTCCGCGCTGCGGCCGCTCCCCGCGCCATACCTTTTGCAGTTGATAGCGTTTAAAGGGAAACACCAAATCATTAAAGTGCTGCCCCACGTAACGCGCAAAAGGGACCGTTAGGTCAAAGTGCAGCCCCATGTCGGCCTCTTCTTTTTCATCGGCGTGCAGGCGACGGACCACATATATTTCTCTATCGACTACTCCCTTGGAAGCAAGGGAATCCAGCCACTCAACAGCCGGTGTTTCAATCGGAACAAAACCGTGACTGACGTAAATCGATTTAATAGTGGCGACAAGGTCTTCCTCGACCAGCTTATGCTGGGGGAGCCACTCCGGAAACCCGGATATTGGATGCACTTTGGCCATACGTGCTTTCTCTATGCCACACTTTTGGTTGCAATAAAACAGCCCAGTGGGATAGGCTCTGAGGGCTCGCCTATGCTTGACGCCACGTTTTTTCTGCGCCGCTACGCTCTCCACCGCGGCTCTCAATTAAGAAAGCAAGACCCCGCGCTTGTGCAGGAACGCCAGTTGCTCACCTTAGTAAAACGCGCTTCTGACACCAATTTTGGAAGAGCGCATCAGTTTGCCGATATTCGCAGCGTCTCTGATTTCCAAACACGAGTGCCGCTTCGAAATTACGATACGTTTTGGAATGACTATTGGAAGCCGCAGTTTCCTCGTCTTGAGAATTGCTCCTGGCCGGGAACTATCCCTTATTTCGCCGTTAGTTCGGGCACTAGTTCCGGCACCACCAAGTATATTCCCTACACTCACGAGATGACTTCCTCCAATAAAATGGCCGGCCTGGATCTACTTTCTCATCATGTGCTGAACCGGCCGGCTTCGCGCATTTTCGGCGGTCGCAGCTTTATGCTGGGTGGCAGCACCGACTTTGTGCAGCAAGCCGCAGGCATTTACAGCGGCGACCTAAGCGGCATAGCTGTTAAGACACTCCCGTGGTGGGCAAAGGCGCGCTACTTCCCTCCGCCTGAACTGGCGCTGCTCAAGAACTGGGAAGAAAAAATATCGCTTCTGGCCGAGCGCTCTCTGAAAGCTGAGATTCGCATGATCTCAGGAGTTCCCAGTTGGATGCTCATTTTTTTTGACAAACTCGGCGAACTAATCCCCGCGGCTGAGGGAAAAATATGCAGAATGTACCCGCATCTTGAGATGCTGGTGCATGGGGGAGTAAATTTTGCTCCGTATGTGGAGCGGTTTAGACATCTCCTGCATGGGAGCAATGCAGAGATGCGCGAGGTGTACCCAGCAAGCGAAGGGTTTATTGCGGTCGCCGACCGGGGCTATGGGGAAGGTCTGCGGATGGTTCTTGATCACGGCATTTTCTTTGAGTTTGTGCCGTTTGAGGAGTTATCGAGCCCGTCCCCCGCGCGGCATTGGATGAGAACTATTGAACCGGGAGTCAACTACGCTATTGTCCTGAGTACCTGTGCCGGACTGTGGTCGTACATTCTAGGCGATACGGTGAAATTTGTTTCGGTCAATCCGCCGCGACTGCTCATTACCGGGCGCACCTCTTATTATCTTTCTGCCTTCGGCGAGCATATTATTGCCGAAGAGGTGGAGGACGCCGTCACCACCGCGGCTGCAGAGATTGGAAGGGCAGTAACCGATTTTTCGGTTGGGCCGCTGTACCCTGAGAAGAAGGGCGAACTTGGTGGACACCTCTATGTGGTTGAGTTTGAAGCCGAAGTTCCGGATGTTGACCGGATCTCGCGTTTTGGAGCGGCCCTTGACAGGCGCCTATGCGCGCGAAACGAAGACTATGAAGCTCACCGCGCGGAGGGATTCGGACTGCGAAGTCCAACGGTGCGGGCGGTGCCTCCGGGAACATTTGCGGCTTGGATGAAAAGCCGAGGCAAATTGGGCGGTCAACACAAGGTGCCGCGCATTATCATGGCACAAGAGTTGTTCAATGATTTGCTTGCTTTTACGGATAAGGCGCTATGAAACGATTTCGATCACGAGCTGACAAGGCCGGTCTTTCCCCGGGCTCCCTGGTGTATGTGGGCGAACCGGCTCGCGCCACGCCGAAAATATATGCACT
>CAZPBV010000308.1:0-4230 GCA_964584675.1 uncultured Bdellovibrionales bacterium | reverse complement strand
CATGAAGTCCTGCGAGCTGACCATGACCTTTCGCCGGGCTCACGGCGCGGTTGGCTTTCGCTCGCGGTTGCGAAAGTTGGCTGACGAAGCCAAGGCCGCGGTTGAGGACGGTTGTAGTATTATCGTTTTAACGGATCGTAATGCCGATATTGATAATCCCCCTCTCCCCAGTTTGTTGGTGCTCCGCGCGGTCAGTAATGCTCTTAATCGAGCGGGAATACTGCTCGAGGCTTCTATTGTGGTCGATACGGGAGAAGTCAGAAGCACCCATCATTTGGCAGCGCTCGTGGGATTTGGAGCTGCGGCAGTGTGTCCGTACTTGGCGTTATCCGTGGCACGGCAGGACCCTCATCCAGCTTTGAGTAAATTATGCTCTGAAGAGAAGGCAAAAAATTTGCTGAGGGCTTTCGAAGCGGGATTGCTCAAGGTCATGTCGAAGATGGGTATCTCAGTGATACGGAGTTATCATGGTGCGCGTCTTTTTAGCGCCCTTGGTCTTGGGTCTGAAATTATCAATGAGTATTTTGGAGGAGTGGCATCGCCTATCGGAGGGATTGGCCTGGACGCTCTCGCGGAGCGCGTTCTTGCCTCCACCGCTGAAAGCGCTCAACATGCCCAGCAAAATAAGTTTCACTCTACCTATGTGTTTCAAGAACACGCCAGAGGATCTCGGGGGGAAAGGCACTCAATGACGAGTGCTCGTTCGCGTCTATTGCACGTCGTTGCTCGCGGGGAGGATGGTCGTCAGGCCTATCAAGAGTATCTCCGATCCGTGGAATTAGATAGTCCCATCACGCTGCGGCATCTCTTTCGCCTAAGAAAAGCGCCTCAATTTTCGGCTTTAGGTGAAGTGCAGTCTGAGGCCGATATCTTGCGACTTTTTGGCTCCGGCGCGATGTCCTTTGGCGCCATTAGCGCTGACGCGCAGCGCGACATTTTTCATGCCATGAAGCGCATAGGAGCGCGCAGCAATAGCGGTGAAGGGGGCGAAAATCCGTACTACTTTATCGATGGGACATCCGCCAGCACCAAGCAGATAGCATCGGGGCGATTTGGTGTGACCGCCGAGTACATTATGAGTGCGAGTGAGCTGCAAATTAAGGTGGCGCAGGGAGCAAAACCGGGCGAGGGCGGACAGCTCATGGGGGTGAAGGTGAGTGCGGAAATTGCGCGTGCGAGGCATTCCAATCCGAATGTTGATCTCATTTCCCCTCCTCCTCTGCATGATATTTACAGCATTGAAGACCTTAAGCAGCTTATCTATGAGCTCAAGCAAATTAGTCCGCGCGCGCGTGTCAGTGTCAAGTTAGTTGCGAGTTCAACGATTGGCGCTATCGCGGTCGGAGTGGCTAAAGCTGGGGCTGATGTGATTCACATTGCGGGTCACGATGGAGGGACGGGCGCTGCCACCCTCACATCTATGAAGCATACCGGCCTTCCATGGGAGCTTGGTTTAATAGAGGTTCACCGAGCGCTCGTGAATAACGGGCTTCGTAAACATGTTACCATCCGAGTAGACGGGGCCTTGCAAACTGGCAAGGATATTGTGATAGCGGCCATTTTAGGGGCAGAGGAGTTTGATTTTGGAAAACTATTGTTAGTAGCGCAGGGGTGTATCATGGCCAGAGTATGTGAGAAGAACACATGCCCCACTGGCATAGCCACGCATGATCCCAAGTTTAAGGCCAAATACAAGGGGCGGGCGGAGGATATCGTTCGTGTGCTTAGTTTCCTTTCCGATGATGTTCGGCGGCATATGAGTGAACTTGGCGTGCGAAGTCTTTCTGTGCTTGTCGGGAATACAACTCTCTTGGAAGTAGATCCGGCTCACTTTGCGCTCGTTCGAGATAGAGGACTCGAACTCTCAGGACTATTAGAAAAGACTGAAGCGGTATTGGAGAAGTTGCCTGCTCTCATCGACTTAAAGGAAGGCAAGTTAAATTGCGCAATAGTCGCTGATTGTAAGAAGGCTCTGAAAGGCGAGGGGCCGGTAGTATTGCACTACGAGATCCACACAACCGATCGCGCGGTGTTGGCAAGATTAGCAGGTGAAATGGCGAGTCGAGTGGTGACCGCGCGTCAGCGTTTGATAGCAGACGCGCGAGGTAGTCGTGATACATATGACGACAAGATTATTTGCACATCGCCTATTCAGCTATATTTTACAGGCAGCGCTGGACAGGGCTTTGGCGCCTTTCTACCGGAGGGGGTGAGAGTACGATTGAAGGGGGAGGCCAATGATTCGGTAGCAAAATCTATGTCGGGTGGGATGATGGTAATTTGTCCCCATCCGGACTCAACCTATGAGCCGGCGCATAGTGCCATTGTAGGAAATTGTGCCCTTTATGGAGCCACTGGAGGCGTTCTTTTTGTTCATGGGCGAGTTGGGGATCGGTTTGCGGTGCGCAATTCAGGAGCGGTGGCGGTAGTAGAGGGGTGTGGTTTGCATGCCTGTGAGTATATGACCAATGGGACGGTTGTCATATTGGGGGGTACTTCCCATAATGTCGGTGCGGGAATGACGGGCGGTGAGGTATTTATTTTCAGGGAACAAGAGAATTTTTTGAACCCTTCGTACGTATCTGCCGTACGTATGTCGACGGAAGCGGCTGAGCGGCTTCGAAATATTTTGATCAATTATGAAGCGGAAACCGGAAGCAAAACAGCTCGGAAACTCCTAGCTGGTTGGGATCAATCGCTGGTTCGTCTGTGTTGGGTACTGCCTAATAAAGTCGTAGCAAGTCTTGCCAGTCCTACCTTGGCGACCGAAGTGGCCGCGTAAAGTCTTCTCCAGCCTTCCATCCTGGTACGGGGTAACTCCAATACTGAGCATGTGTACCAGATTCGTAGACTTTTTTGTGACGAGAAGGCAACTTTTGAAAGGAATATCCGATACAGATGGTGATGCGAATAAGAAAGTACCACCCGCACAAAAGTGTGCTCTTTGTGACCTTTAGCGTGGAGGAGGGGTTGCTGTTTTTGGCAAATCCGTTATGCCTGGCCATAGTAAGAAGCTGTCTTGCTGGTGCACAGACTCTCTATCCGGTAACGATCAGTCATTTTATTGTGCAGGCAACTCACCTACATATGTTCATGGTGGTTAATAATCCTGAAGATATTAAGGATTTTGTTCGCCACTTTAAAACCGAGTCGGCTCATTTGATGAACAAGGTTCTTGGGAGGGATAAGCGCACCATTTGGTGCGAAGGATATGACAGCCCGATTGTACTGACCCTCGAAAAGGCACAGAGCATTATAGCATATCTTTATACCAACCCTGTGAAAGACGGTCTCATCGAGTCCATAGACTCCTTTCCTGGTCTCTCTAGTTGGAAGATGTTTTTGAAGGGAGAGGGTACTAAGAAATGGAAACGACTGAGGCGTCCAGCAGTACGGGCTCTTCAGAATCACTCGTTAAGAACTTATACCCAAGAGAGTAAGCGCCTACTTCAAGAATCCAATACTACGCATGAGTTTCGAATTGAGCCAAATGCGTGGCAGGTTGCATTTGGAATTACTGACCCTAAAGAGCAAGAAGCTCGGAATAGGGAGCTCGTCAGAAGTATTCGGGAATTGGAGAAGACAGCATTAGAGGAGCGCCAGAGTAGTAAGACCAAGGTCATGGGAAGGGAAAGGCTCATCTCTCGTCCGATAGACATTTCCTACCGCCCCAAGCGCTTTGGCCGTCGCATGTGTTGTTTGAGCGAGGACCGCTCCTTAAGAGTGCGGTTCATTGGAATCTTAAAAGAACTCTATGCCAAAGCAAAAGAGGTTAGCGAAAGGTGGAGACAGGGAGACTTCTCTCTACCCTTTCCCCCTGGGCTTTATCCCCCTTCCTTTCCCAAGCTCGTCGAGCCGTTGACCGCTTGGTAGGAGGGGGCTCATCATTGTCTCTCGATTCCCCCGTCGAGATGCGTGCGTTTATCCGCTCCTCCTGATTCTCTTACCCTCTGCTCGCCTGCAGTCTTTTCATATCTACTCAGTTTCCCATCCCTTCGTAGGCCCCTTTCCCCTCGGACGTCTAGGAGCCCCGTACCAGAGGCTCTAAGGGATCTCTACTGCACTTCGAAACTAACGAAATCAGCCTGTGGGTCAATCGAGATGACACGCAGGGAGAGGATGTCGCCAACTTTGACAGGTTTGTCCGTACGCACAATGACCGGAAGGAATACCTCGTCAAGTTCAACGAGGGGATGTTTTAAATCGGTACGCAACACACAGCCCGAAATG
>CAZPBV010000307.1:0-4230 GCA_964584675.1 uncultured Bdellovibrionales bacterium | reverse complement strand
CAACGGAACGAAAAAATCTTTTCGCCAGGGACTTGTCACGGATTACAGAAGCCCGAATGTTTGACGGCAGAGACAGGAAATGTCTAGCTTCTCTAAATCCGGACAAATGTCATTGAAGAATAGTTGATAGTGCTACCTCCCTAAGTTGTTTATTTTTCAGTATACGAAGGGCCCGAGCGGACTCGAGCCGTGATTTTCTCTTGGCGAGAACCTGTTTGCCGCGACCCTCGAACATATCGACTGGGCGCAGGTAGCTGATACCAGCATGCAGGCGACGATTGTTGTAAACAGTGACGAAGTCGCCGATCACCTAGATTGCCTCAATGAAGGAACCTGGCGGTGTTACGCGTAGCGCCTCCTGCCTGGTAGTCCCGACAAAGCGCTCAGCCTTTCCGTTTGTCTCGGGATGATTCCTCCTGGTGTGGACTGAGGTTAACCCGAGTCGTGAGACCAGCGCCTTGAAGTCTCTCGATACGAAAGCCGAGCCATTATCGTGGATGAGCCTGGGGTTGGCATGTGGATACTTTTCTCTGACTCTCTGCAGAAAATTTTCAACAGAACGGCTCGTCATGTCGGTCATCAGCTCCCAGTCAAGGACATAGCGCGAGAATCCATCCAGCATCATGATGAGAAAGTAGAAGATCCCCGCTACTTTCACGTACGTTATATCAGTGTGCCAGTGTTCATGCACCCGAGTGGGCTTATGCTGGTACTCACTCGATGCATCACTTACTTTGGCGCTCCACGGACCAAGCAGGTCATGCTTTGCCAGAACCTTGTAAACAGCGGGTTCTGAGAGCGCTACTACCTCGGCATCGTTCATCTGCCAGGTCAATTTGCGATAACCAACCTCGCGATGCTTGAGCCGAAACTCAATGATGGCGCGCTCCTCCTCCGGCAGCACCGACGCCGGATTATAGCGCCGAGACGGCATGGGAATTTGGTGCCCCCACCCGTAGTACGTTGAACGTGAAAGGCCCCACCACGTAAGTATTTTCGCTACAGGAATAGTTGTTCGTTCGTGCTGGAAATCGATATCCTGCCGAACCTTTTCTCGCGTCTCAGTAGCCACATGCGCTCCGCTTACAATTCCCCAAGATTTTTTTTAAACTCAATATTCTCCGCCGTGATCTCGGCTATAACGTTTTGCATCCGTTCAATCTTGCGAGTCTGCTCATCGAACTTGCGCTGCTCAGCACTGTTAGGCCCGTGCTTGGCCCGCTTCATGCCTTCAAGCGCACCCTCAAAGAATCGCTCTTGCCACTTGTAGTAGAGCGCATTCGATATGCCGTATTTACGACATACCCCAGATACCCCAAGATCCGTGGTAAGCGCTTCCTTCACTACCTTAACCTTCTGCTCAGGCGTGTATTGTCGTCGACCATTTGTTGTTTCTTCTTTCATAGCCCCCCCCCTTTTTGACAGGGGTAGACTATCAAATTTTCTCAAAGTCCGGTTGTCCGATTATCAGAAAAGCGGGACAAAAAGATTACTTGATGAGTCTGACGATACCTTCGGGAAGTGTTGGGACGTTGAAATTAATGAGTAGACCGAGTTTTTTCTGGGCTAGTTTGAGGTAAGTCAGAAGTTATGCTTTGTGAATTGGAGCGATGGCGCTGACTGACTTAAGTTCAACAACTACCTGTGATTCAACAAGAAGATCGAGGCGGTAGCCCATATCGATGACTTTTTCATCGTAGACAATCGGAAGGAATACCTCGGATAGAACTCTTAAGTTTCGTTTCCCGAGCTCAATAATCAGGCATTGTTTATAAACCTCTTCAAAGAGTCCCGGTCCAAGCCGCATATGGACATGCACGGCTGCATCGACAATTTTTCCACTAATTTCATTAAGTTCCATGCTTCTGTGTTTCTGTGGAGGTTCCTCCTTTATAAATCGACAAATTGCCTCAATAGTCGCTTACAAATCCTGAGCGAGTAGTATAGATACGAAAGAGAACAAAAAAGTCGACGTGATTTTGGCCCTCGCAAAGCTCGGCCCAAAACACGTCACTTAAACCGTTCTCTTCCTAGTATAAAATCTCGAGCATTACTGCTAACGAGCGAAGGTGACGATCCGAAGTCCAAAGCGGGGCACCGGTCAACAATGAGGCAGCGAGAAGGTGAGCGTCGACCCACCCGATTCCTTGCCCCATAAGTTTACGCGTTTCGATCAATTGAAGAACTTCGTGGTGATCTGCCACGCGAGCTTGTGGAAGCTCTTTTAAAAGCGACAATATCTCTCGTCTCGCTTTGAGATTTCCGCATGCAAGTTCTCCGATCACGAAGGGGTGCGTGAAGACCTGCACTTTCTCCAATAGCGAAATTAAATCACCATTTCCTCGTCTAAGGTGGTCAATCCAGATAGAGGTATCGACAAGGATCATTCTTAAGCTGCCCGCCGCCTACGAACCGATCTTAACTTGCGCTCGGAGCCCCCAAGTTCTGCAAGACGACGGCTGCTTTCACGCGCAACTAGCGCCTCAAGCCCTGCTCGAACGATCGCTGTTTTTTCGCGAATACCACTCAGCTCAACAGCTTTCCGTAGCAATGCATCATCGATATTCAGCGTCGTTCTCATACATATAAGTATGCCTTATTCATGCATATAATTCAAGCTTTGATTTCGGATGGATTAACAGTGAAGATAACAAGTCCAGCAGACACGTAAACGTGTCGCTGATTTTGGCCGTTCTCTTTCTATCCGTTGTAGTTTGTTGAGTTCGCCACAGAGGGTCACCGAGGTACACAGAGGGGGGGGGTTAAAGTATCAGTCGGTTGATGCCATCGCGAAGATGTTCGACATTGAAATTGATGAGTAAGCCAACTTTCTTTTTTGCGAGCTTTAGGTAGGTGATAAGTTGAGCTTTGTGGATTGGTGCGATGGCATGTGTAGATTTTGCCTCAACGATGACCTCTGATTCTACAAGAATATTGAGCCGGTAACCGATATCTATCAATTCCCCATCATAGAGCACTGGTAAATATACCTCGGACGAGCATCGAATCCCCGTTTCCTGAGTTCATGTGTTGGTAGGTAGCCTCCAGCAAACCTGGCCCAAGCAATGTATGGACTTTCATTGCGGCATCGCTGAAATATCATTAATCTCCATCCTCTGTGTACCTCTGTGGTGAACCCCTCCTAAGATAATCTTGAATAATCGATAGAAGTTGCTTAGAAACCTCGGATCCCGACCTCACGAAAGAGAATAAACGAGCGCACACAGATTGCCACCCCGCGAGCAAAAGTTGTACTTTGTGGCCTTGGCGAGGGGGGCAACTGGTGGCTCTCGCCATTATGTCTCGTTCTCACGACCAAACCCGATCACCTTTTTAGACTGTGTGTCTTTTGGGGGAATGAGATCTCGAATTGCATCGAAAACTACTTTAAATTGATGGTTATATTTCTTTTCAAGGTTTTCTAGCTGCAGTCGAAGTTCGTGGTGCTCTCGCAACATCGACCGAAGGCGAATAAACGCTCGCATAATCTCAATGTTCACCTCGATGGCACGGTCGCTTCGCAAGACGCCTGACAGCATAGCGATACCTTGCTCGGTAAAAGCGTACGGCGGGTGCCTTCTTCCTGTCCTCCCACTTGAGATCACAATTTGTGATCTCAAAGCCTCATATTCTCCAGCACTTAGCTGAAACATGAAATCCTCGGGGAATCTCCTAATATTCCGCTTAACTGCCTGGACAAGTGCTCGCGTCTCCACTTGATAAAGGAGAGCTAGATCCTCATCGATCATGACCTTGGCACCTCGCACAAAATAGATCGATTGCTCAACTCTTTGTTTTAACTCGAATTCGTTCATTTCCAAGCCCCTGGGTTACTAATCGATAAAAGGTTGAAAATGTTGCGCCGAGAAATAACAATCAGGGTGACACGGAGCTCGGCCGTTGGCTGAGCGTGGTCCCCTTAACCATTATAGCGCCGCCACGACTCTGATCTGGCGGAGCTTATCGTTGCTTTTCGTGGACAAAATCCAGGAGCACACATTATCATTGAGCGCGGAACTGCCCACCGAAATCAACTCGAATCCCACCTTACCAGCGCTGGATGCAAATTTGATAGATTTCTACAAGAAGATATTCGAAGGCCCTATGTCGAGTTGGAACAACCTGATTTTTGGAAAGGTGCTGAGTTCATTGTTCAGGCGAATGAAGCCGAAGGACTAGCCCGGACTTCTCACCACTGGGTGAGAGGTTCGGGCGTGCGGCCAAGGATGG